>JAIRWW010000265.1 GCA_031268685.1 Azoarcus sp. | reverse complement strand
ACTGCCAGGGTTTGCCGGTCGTCCTCGTCTTCCGGCTCCGGCGCGACTTCCTGTTCGATCCGCGCCACCGGCACGAAACTGCCCGGCTCGTAGATAACGGTCGTGCGCATGGTCTCCGTCGCTTCATGCACCAGCCGGTCGCCGTCCCAACCGTAGCGCGTGATGTTTGAGGTCTGCTCGCCCGTTGTGAGCACTTCTTTGTAGATCCTTCTCGATAGTCCATCGTAGGCGTACAGCGCTTGTTGCTGGCTGCCGTCCGGGTTGTCGCGCACGAGGTAGATCAGGCGATGCGCGCCGTCGTAGTACAGGCTGAGTCTGGCGCCGTCCGGGTAAATGCGCTCTTTGAGGTTGCCCGCTCCGTCGTAGCGGTTCCTGACGCCTTCGAGATCGTCGATGCGATTGTCGAACCACATGCTGGAGGCCCGAATGGCATCTTCCCGCGTGTAGGCCAGAACGTTGAAATCGGGGTCGTGCAGCTTGCGGCGCACGGTTTCGCGCCAATTTTCTTCCACTGCTTCCCGGCTCTTCGGGTTCGGGTCGATGCGGTTGCCCGCCGGGTCGAGCGCGTAGTGGAATTGTTCCGCGCCGTGTTGGCTGCCGATGAGGCGGCTGTTGAGGTCGTAGGCGTAGCGCAGGCTTTTTCCGGGATGGCCGTCGAGTTCAATGCCGGTGAGCCGGCTCAGGGCATCGCGCCGGTAGCGTTTGCTCTCCACAACCGCGCCGCCAACGTCCAGTCTTTGCTCGGACAGGCCCAGGGCATCGTAGTCACTGTCGCGCACGAACAGCGGCAGCGCTTGCGCGGGGCTGCGCACGATGCGCGAGATTTCCCGGTACAGGTCGTCGCGCTCGAAGTCGAGTTCGAGTTCGGGCAGCTTGATGCCGTGCAGGTGACCCGCGCCATAGGTGAGCCACTGGATCGGGGGAAGCTCGCCGTAGGCGCTGCTGGCGCGCACGCCTAGCGGGGTGTAGTCGTGCTGGTGGCGCCATTGCCATTGGCTGCCGTCGGTATGCTGCTGGCGTTGGGTCTCGGCGGCCAGCCGCCCCATGGGGTCGTACTGGCAGTCGATCCGGCTGCCGAAGGCGTCTGCGCCATTGAGCTGGCCGTCCTTTTCCCAACGGTAGCGCTCGGTGATGAGGCCCGCTTTGTCCGTGGCCGGGAGGTGGCGAGCGATCAGATTGCCGGATTGGTCGTAGTCGTAGCGGGTCGTGGGACGGCCTTCGAGGCTGTCTTCACTGCGCGCGATGAGTTGTCCGGCAGCATCGTATTGGTAGCTCTGGGTGCGGCCATCGAAGCCGGTTTCTTTCACGAGGCGATCCATTTCGTCGTATTCGAAGAGGGTGCAGGCATCGTTCTCATTTTGCAGCAGGGCCAGGCGGCCCGCCGCGTCGTATTCGTAGCGGCGGTTATAACCCGCAGGGTCTTGGCTCTGGATGATCCGGTTATGGAGATCATAGGCAAAGCGCTGGCGGTGCGCTTCTGGGGAGACGATTTCGGTGAGGCGCCCGTGTGCGTCGTGATTGTAGAGAATGGCGGCATCATTGGGCAAACGCACGGCGGCGAGATTGCCCCGCGCGTCACGCTCGTAATGGACGCTCCGGCCCAGGGCGTCGGTGACGGAGAGGGTTCTGCCCCAGTGGTCGTGCCGGTAGCTGGTGGTCTTGCCGGAGCAGTCGGTGTAGGCGGCAAGCTGGCCCGTCTCGCGCCACTGTAGGTGTTTGAGGCCACCCTGCGCGTCTTGGATGCGCACGGGCAGGTTTGCTGTGCGGGGGGCTTCTTCGGGTTTGGGGTAGGTGTAGGTTTCGTGGCGGCCATCGGGGTGGGTTATGCGGGTGAGCCGGCCCCAGGCGTCGTACTGGTAGCGGATGGGGCGGCCGCAAGCGTCCGTTTGCGCGATGAGCTGGCCCGCTTTGTCGTAGGTCATCTCTTCGCGGTGGCCCGCCGGGTCTTGCGCGCTGGTGAGCCGTCCGTCGCCATCGCGCCACAGGACGCTTTGTCGGCCCAAGGGGTCGGTGATGCCGGTCAGTTGGCCGGACGGGTTGTAGCGCCGCTCGATGGCGCTGCCGTCGGGCCGTTCGTGGCGGATCAGGCGCTTGAGGCCCTTTTGGCCCGTGAAGTGGTAGGCGTCCCGGCGACCGAGGCTGTCTGTGACGAGGGTTGCGCTGCGCGCGGGGGCTGTGTCGTCCGCGCGCGGCTCTTCACGGTAGGCGAAGGTGTAGCTCAGCCCTTCTTCGTTGTGCTGTTCGATGACTTTTGCGCCCGGCTCGAAGGCTTCATAGATGTAGCGGTGCAGCGGGCCGCCACGATAGCGGTGGGCGATCATGAGGTGGTTTTTGTAGGCGAAGGCGCGCACGGCCTCGCCATAGCGGTCTGTCACCCTGATGAGGTCGCCTTCCGCGCTGTAGTCGTAGCGCACGAGAAGGGCGCCGCGGCTGTCGAGGCCCGGGTGGGCGGTTGCGCGCTGTTCGTCCTCATGGCGTTCCGTCCACACCAGCGGATCGGGGTCTGTCTCGCGCACGCCTTCGATGAGGTTGACTTGTGCGAGACGCCAGCCGTTGTCGGCCTGCCAGCCCGCCTGATCTTTATAGCCGGGCAGGCCGCCTTCCCTGGCTGGGTACAGTTGCAGGTAGTGCAGGCGGTAGCGGCGGCCCGCGCCGTCTCCGATCTCTGTGAGCAGTGCGGGAACTTTGCCGCCATCTTTGCTGTGTTCGGGCTTCGGGTAGGCGTAGGTGTACAGTTGCCGGCCGCCGAGACGCTCGCGCCGCTCGGCCAGATACCAAGGACCGGCGGGGTCGCCAGACATACGGGAGAAGCGCCACAGCAGGGTTTTGTCGGCGCTGGCGGCAATGATGCATTCGGGTTCCACGGCCCACGGACGCGGAACGTGTTGCCAAGCGGAATCGGCGACCCAGGGGGCTGGCGACGGAGTTGGCGCCGTTGTGTTGCCCTGTGTTTGGGCGTCACCTTCTGTTGCTGCCTTCGGCGTCTCCGGAACGGTACCGCCGCGCAACAGCCAGATGCCTTCGCTGCGGCTGTGCAGCATGCCGCCCGGCGACAGGGTTTCGTCAAAGGTGATGGTGCGTCCTTGTGCATCGAAGAGCAGCGTGCGTCCAGCTTCCAGCACAAGCCTATATTCGGAAGGCAGATACCAGCCGTAGCCCAGCACGCCGCAGACGCCGCCATGTTCGGCGTTTACGTAGCTGCTGTAGGTGCGCTGCCAAGCCAGCGGCAGCATGGCCGACGGTAGGGCAAAGTCGACCTCGCCGGACAGGACTTTTGCGCCCAGCGCCGGATTGACGGGGGAACCCACCGCCATGCCGCCAGGGCACACCGAGCAGGCCACGCCTCCCGCGCTGCCGATCAGCACTGTGGCCGAGCCTTGCACGATGATGCCATTGGCTACGCCGTCGCCCATCCTCGCCGCAGGTTTGCCGCTCATTTCGTCCTTATCCTTTTGTCCATATGTGTTTGGATTGTAGAGTCGTGGTTTATCCGGTCAGGTTTCGGCGTTAGCGTCAGCATTTTATGCCAAACTTGGCAAGGCTCGTGCTGGCGCCGTGCTGTTTCGGTGATTGTGATGTAATTCGCATTGGGCAGTTGCCGGAGTAAATAAGAAAGTAAGAAAGAAGTAAGCTCCCGCCCTTCTTGCGTGCGGGGTTTCAACCGGAGTTAGTTTTAAGATGAAATATTGTTGTCAATTGATGAAACTGCTCACGGCGTTCACGGCGCTGATACTGTTCGTGTCCTGCTCCATGGGCCACAAACTGTTTTATCACCCCTCGCGCGGCGCCAGCGAATCCACGCCCGCAGGCGCAGGGCTGGCCTATGAAAACGTTTATTTTTCCAGCGCGGACGGCACACGCCTGCACGGCTGGTTTATCCCTGCCCTCGGTGAAACCAGAGGCGTGATTCTCCATGTACATGGAAACGCCGGAAAACTGCAAGACCATCTACATGGCATTCTCTGGCTGCCTCAGGAACATTACGCCGTTTTCACTTTTGATTATCGTGGATATGGTCTTTCAGATGATAAAGATCCCACGCCCAAAGACTTGATGGAAGACACGCAAGCGGCCATTACCTACCTGAAAAATCGCCCGGAACCCGGCGCACAGAAGCCTCTGATTCTCGCCAAGAGCATCGGTGGAAATAATGCCGTCGCTGCCGTTGCCAATGGATCAGGCGACAGCATCGCAGGCATCGTGCTGGATGCTACCTTCTATTCCTACAAATCCATTGCAAACGATAAATTTCCCGGCGCGGGCTTCCTCGTCAGCGACCAATACAGCGCCAGCCAGTTCATCCGGCAACTTGCCCCCATTCCGCTCTTCTTCCTGCATGGCGACCGGGACAGCGTAATCCCTTGGCAGCACTCACAAAAACTGTTCAAAGCCGCCGGATACCCCAAACAAATCCGCATCATCCCCAATGCCGGACATTTGTCCGCGCTGGATGATCCCGATATCCAAAAAGAAGTCTTGAAATTTTTTACCGACAGCCTGCATGGAGAAAAAAGCGTGCCGCCATCCTCTATTGATACGGCGTCAGGGCAACAGAAAGAAACGGATGACTGACTCATTCTTTGGTACCGGATTCGGAACGTAGCGGGGAAAAAGCCAACCGAAACCCATAGTCTTATACGGGGGCTGTTCTCGGTCTTTTGTTTTACGTAGTTTTCTGGCTTTTTGGGGCGACTCATGAAGACGGCAAGCAAACTACGACTGGCGGGTGTGTCTCACTGACCGGCCCGCGCCAGGCGAACAAGGCGCGGCACAAGCTGGTCGATATGTCAATCCCATTCGGCATGGTGATAAAAATCTGGAAGGAAAGAAAAGTTTCGAGCGGCCTTGCGCATGCCGCAAGCATGCTTGCATATGGGGCAACAATTCTTTCATACACGCCTGCCCGATTTTTCGGCAGGCGTGATTTTTTTGCTGCACCGCGGCCTTGCCGGGTTTATCCACAGGGCTATTCACGGTTTTTGTGAACAAGCCGACCCCGCTTGCCTCCTTCCAGATGGCGGGGCTAAACATTGGCATGCCCTGCCCCCCTGCCCCGCTTCAGCGCCCCGTGAACACCGGCGCCCGCTTGTCGTGGAATGCCGCGATGCCTTCGGCGAAGTCTGCCGATGCGTTGATGTCGTCGAGGATGCGGGCGCGGGCGATGCCGGCGGCTTCGGTCGGCCCTTTGGGGATGACCTGGCCGACGAAGTCTTTCAGTAGCGCGAGCACGCGCGGCGCATTGGCGGCGATTTTGCGGGCGAGTTCTCTGGCCGCATCGAGCTGCTGGCCGACGGGGACGACTTTGTTCACCAAGCCGATTTCGTAGGCGCGCCGGGCGTCGATCGGTTCGCCCACGAGCAGCAGTTCCATGGCGATTTTGTGCGGAAT
>JAIRWW010000219.1 GCA_031268685.1 Azoarcus sp. | reverse complement strand
TTATCGGCTTCGGCGCGATCTTGGTAGACGTGAAGCAGGTTAGCGCGATGCCAGCTTGCCATCAGCGCTAAGTACTTGACGTGGAACAAGCCATTGAAAGCCGCTTGTTTGCCCTTGAGTAGCGGCACATTATTCCAGGCCGATACGTTTTCGATCAGCACCCGCGCCGGTTCGGCAATTGCGAGGGGACACTTGGAACCGCTGGCGCCCAGTTTGCCCAGTACGCCCTGCAAATCGGACCAGGTGGCGAAAGCGGACGTGGCGGCAGGATCGAGTTTGGCGCGTTTCAGGGCTTCGCGGCTAAAGTAGAGTACCGGCGTGCTCAATCCCACCGGCAATGCCAGGAGTTGCCCTTTTGCATTGACTGGACGGCGCGTCACCATGGCGGGCGGGCGCACGGTCTGCAATCCGACGCCCGCTTCTTTCATGAGTGTGAACAACGGTTTGTAGCGCGGTTTTTTGCTTGCCAAAAAATCTTCTTCGTCTGCGCCGTCGAGAATCAGCAGATGGGGCAGTTTGTCCGCGCGCCAGTTGGTTTCGACTACCGTCACTTGGTGCGCCGGATCCTGGGCGTTATACCGCTCAATGAGATCTTGCAGTGCCTTGGCCTGCGACGGCGGCAATTGGTGGGAGATTTCGATCTGTTGCACTTGCGGGGTCTGTTCGACCTTGGCCGCTGCGGTCTTGGCTTTTTTTGCAGCAAAGGCTGGCGTTGCCGACATGGCCAGCACTGTGGCCCCGATAGCGCAAGCGGCGCTGTAACGTCGTATGTTCCAAATTACCTTATTCATGGGGAATTCCTGAAAAAGAACTGCTGGGTGATACGCATGCCAATGAACTATCGGCAACCTATGAGCGTCAACTGCTGTGCCGCAAAAAAACATCGACACATCGCTTCTCGCTCCAAGCCTATAAACATACACTCCGTCCACCAGAGAAGGATCAAGTTTTATCTGGATGTTGTCGTTAAACGTCATGTCCCTTGACTGTTCGGAACTGTCCATGCGTAAGACCCTCTGCCTCGTCCTCACGGTCGCGTTGCCGTTGCTGTCGGCCTGCGACCGGCTTGCGGAACTGCTTGACATCCCTGATCCCGTCAAGGATGCCGCCGAGGCCGAAGCGGAAGGCCAGGCTATCGGCAGCGCCTGCCGCCAGACGGGCCGCTCGCTGGAGGACTGCTACACACTCAACCCCGATGCGCAGAAGGCCGCCATCTTCACGGGCTGGAAAGCCATGAACGATTACATGATGGAGCACAGCCTAAAGGAAGTCCCCTCGCAGTTTCCCCCGGCAGCCGCAGTTGACAAGCCTGCAACAGTCAAGACAGAGGGCGGGGCTGAACAGCGGCCATAGTTTTATGGCGCAACGATGCTTCCGCGATGAGTGTTTTAGCGATAAACTCGCGTGTTGGCGATACGTCTTTGTCTGTTACTTGGCACTGGTATTTAGGGGCGACGCTATTGCATGGCTCGTGGCATGCTTGGTTGTCAAGACTTTTGCTCTCCGTAGTTCAATGGATAGAACGAGCGCCTCCTAAGCGCTAGATACAGGTTCGATTCCTGTCGGGGAGGCCAGATTGCTGTTCGATACAGGCATAAAAAGCCAGCATAAAAAAACGGCCTCGCGGAACGCGGGGCCGTTTTTTTGTGAAAAGCGAGACTTGCGTCAGAACTTGTAGCCGACGCCGAAGAAATATACCCATGGGTCGACTTCTACATCGACTTTTACAGGTGTGTTGTTTGTGCCTAAGGCAGGGTTAGTATTTTTGGTTTTTGCTTTCGTGTTGATGTCGATCTTCCAGACAGCTGCGTTCAGGAATAGGCTGTCGGTGAGCGCAATGTCAGCACCAAGCTGTGCGGCCCAGCCCCAAGAATTATCCAAATCGAGACCTCTGAACCCGGCTGTCTTTTCCTTGCTACTAAGGCTTTCATTGTAGAACCAAGTGTAATTCAGACCGAGACCGACGTAAGGCTGGAACTTGGATTTCGGGTCGAGGAAGAAGAACTGTGCGCTAACAGTGGGCGGCAGGTGAGTGGCTTTGCCAAATTTTCCATTGACTGTGCCATCAGGTAACTGAGCTTCGGTGAGGTTAGCAACTTTCCTAAGTGCGGCATCAGCGCCTTTGACTTTGATGCTGTGAGTAAACGGCGTCGCAGCTAATACTTCGATGCCGAAGTGAGGAGCGATGATGTATGTGCCGGTCAAGCCAAGTTGGGTATTTGATTCTACATCCGCCTTGGACCCACCTAGTTTGCCGACTCCGCTGACATTGATCTTGCCGCTGTTCACATCCGGCGCGACATGCGCGACGCCAACACGAAGTATGACATCGCCAGCCTCGTGGGCAACGGCGACGCCGGACACGGCAAGTGCAGCAATGGCGGCTGCAAGTATTTGTTTTCTCATGGACAGTTCCCTCCGGTCTGAAAATCTGGTTAAAAGCAGGCGCTGAATCGCCGGAAAACATGATAGGCGAACTGTAATGCGTGTTTACGTGCGCTTTAAGCAACTCTTGATCGAGGTCAAATTTTAAGCGTGACAAAAAATACGGCGCTCCAGAGAGCGCCGAACCATACAACACTAATGTGGAAAACCCCCGGCTGGCAACTGGTCAGTAGTGATACGCGCTTTCGCCGTGCGAGGAGATGTCCAGCCCTTCGCGCTCCTGTTCTTCCGTGACCCGCAGTCCCGCGAACGCGCCGGCAAGCTTGTAGGCGATGAAGGCCACGATGGCGGACCATACGATGGTGACGACCACGCTCTTGGTCTGCACAAGCAACTGGGCGGCGATGGAAAAATTCTCTATGCCACCGCCCGTCCCGCCCAGCGATGGCGCGGCGAACACGCCTGTGAGAATGGCGCCGAGAATGCCGCCCACGCCGTGGACACCGAAGACATCGAAAGCATCGTCTGCGCCTATCAGTTTCTTCAGGCCGTTTACGCTCCATAGGCAGGCGAGACCGGCGGCAGCGCCGATGATCAGCGCGCCCGCCGGTCCGACGTAACCGGCTGCGGGCGTGACGGCTACGAGACCTGCTACTGCGCCGGAGGCTGCTCCGAGGCTGGAGGGATGGCTCTTAAAGATAGATTCTCCGGCCAGCCAGGACAAGGTCGCTACGGAAGTTGCGAGAATGGTGTTGACGAATGCCAGTCCGGCAAGGCCGTTGGAGGCTGCCGCCGATCCGGCGTTGAAGCCGAACCAGCCTACCCATAGCAGGGATGCGCCGACCATGGTCAGGGTGAGCGAGTGCGGAGTAAAGGCTTCGCGCCCGAAACCTACCCGCTTGCCGAGCAGGAAAGCGCCAACCAGGCCGGCGATCCCCGCGTTGATGTGCACTACTGTACCGCCCGCAAAGTCGAGCGCCTTGTCCGCGGCCAGGAAGCCGCCCCCCCAGACGATGTGTGCTATGGGGACATAGCTAAAGGTGTACCAAATGATGGCGAATATGACGACAGCGGAGAAGCGGATGCGCTCGGCGAAGGAGCCGACGATCAGCGCAGTAGTGATGGCGGCGAACGTGGCCTGGAAGGCGACCCAGACATACTCCGGTATGGAGCCTTGCAGGCTGTCAGTGGTGATGCCTGCCAGAAAGAGCTTGTCCAGGTTGCCCAGGATTGCTCCTGCACCGCTTTCAGGGTTGGAAAACACCAGTGTGTAGCCGTAGGCGAACCACAGGGTCGTCGTCAGGCAGAAAATGACGAACACATGCATAAGCACCGAAAGCATGTTTTTGCTGCGGGCCAGTCCGCCGTAGAACAAGGCAAGGCCGGGGATGATCATCAAAATGACCAGCATTGTGGAAGTAAGCATCCAGGCGGTGTCGCCTGTGTCCAGACTTGGTGCGTCCGCGGCGGACTGCGTTTCTGCCGCTACGGTTTCCAGCGCTGTTGCTGGTTCGGCGCTTGACGTTGTTGCATCCTGCGCGAATGAGACGCCCGGTATAAGCAGTGCGAGCGAGGCCAGTGCCGCTATAAAGAATTTTTTCATCTTGTTTTCTCCGTGTCTTACAGGGCTTCGGCTCCGGTTTCGCCGGTGCGGATGCGGATAGCCTGTTCGAGGTCGAACACGAAAATCTTGCCGTCTCCGATCTTGCCGGTGGAAGCGGATTTTTCGATAGTCTCGATGGCTTGGTCGAGTATGTCGTCGGGGATGGCGGCTTCGATCTTTACTTTGGGCAGGAAGTCGACGACGTATTCCGCGCCGCGATAAAGCTCGGTATGGCCTTTCTGACGTCCGAAGCCCTTGACTTCGGTGACGGTGATGCCTTGCACGCCGATGGTGGAGAGTGCTTCGCGTACTTCGTCGAGCTTGAAAGGCTTGATGATGGCACTGACTAATTTCATTGTTTGCTCCTGAAAATTGGGCAGAGTTGGGTTGAAAAGGAAGTCAAATTCCGAATAATTGCTCAGCGTTCGGGCTGAGCTTGTCCGTTGCCCGCGATTCCATGGGGAATGTCCTTCGACAAGTTCAGGGCGAACGGAATGGAGCAGCGCTTCATTAAAAAGATCTGCCAATGGAAAAAATGACACGTGAATCGGCCAGGTCTTCATGGTCGATGTCGGTATCGACGTAGTGCAGGCCGAAGTCGAAACCGGCTAAGTTATAAGTCGCGCCCAGTTTCCAGTCGGCATAGGATTTGCCGGGGCCGAAGACGCGCTGTTTGCCGAGGTGGGCGGTGAGCGTCAGGTTTTCGATGATTTCATGGGAAAGCGAGAGGTCGAAGTAATCGCTGCCTTTGGAATCCGGCGTGCCGAAAAGGTGGGTGAAGGCGTGCGAATATTTGAACGACATGAATTTCCACGACACTCCGGCGTAGCCTTCGGTGGTGTTCGGATTTTTCAGCCCGGTGTCGTCGCGCCATTTACGTCCGAAACTGCCCGGATACCCGTATCGCAGTACGCCAGCATCGATGCCGAAATCGCCGAAGGATTTGCTGTAACCGGCATAAATATCGAGTTCTACGCTGCTTCCCGAAGATTCATTTGTTTCGGCGTCGCGTAGCCACGAGATGCTCGATCCCCACATGCCGACGTACAGGCCGCTGCCGTGTTTGAAATCGAACCCGCCTTGGAGGGCGGGCTTTTCATCGGTCTGCGAGATGCCTCGATAGGCGTAATCGCTGGTGATGGCGATGTTGGCGCTGAAAGGGCTGGCTTCTTCGGCGGCGCTGGCCAACGGCAAGGCCGCGATAAAGGCTGATGCGGCGATGAGTTTTCGCATGAGTGATCTCCCTGAGGTTTGCGGCTTGCTGGCGTGAAAATTGAGGCTGAACGCTGCGCACATCACGCATATATTGTGCCAAGTGATAAAAAGTCTTGTTAATCAATATGTTTTGATTTTTGCCCTGTTTCGTTGCATAGGGATATGGCGTTTGATACGTCCTTTACGCACTGTTATGGTGCGTAAAGGACGTATGTTGTGCATAGGGTTTGCGGTGTTAGACTTCCCGCCTTGGCTTTATGAGGAATAGAAGCGATGACTACCCCGCGATTTGTCGATGAAATCGGGGCAAGGCTTTCCGAATTGGCTGCTGGCACGCCTATCCGAGACATCGAAAAGAATCTCAGGGCGCTTGCCGCAGGCGCTTTTTCCAGGCTGGATCTCGTTTCCCGCGAGGAATTCGAGGTGCAGCGCGAGCTACTGGCGAGAGCGTGCGAGCGGTTGGCCTTGCTTGAAGCCCGCGTGGCGACGCTTGAAGCAGGGATGGGCGGCAAAGATCAGGGGAACTCTGAATGATCCCTGTCTTGTTCGGGTTGAGACGGTAGATGCCCTGGGGTAGATGCCCTGGATTTCACCGGGAATACCCTTCGCAAGCTCAGGGCAAACAGGTTTTTCAGAGCTTTCCTGACATGGCGGTGCAGCGCTTCTGAATGAACGGGTTATCGTCTTGCGCGCGCGCCAAGGAGGAAGGGCGCGCTATAGCCGCGCGGCGCAGGGGGACATGGGGTTTTTTAATGTCCGAGGCTGTCGAGATAACGCTCGGCATCGAGCGCGGCCTGGCAACCGCTGGCTGCGCTGGTGACAGCCTGCTTGTAGATTGGGTCTTGCACGTCGCCGGCGGCGAATACGCCTTCGATGCTGGTCTGGGTAGACTTGCCCAGGCGTCCGCCCTGGGTGACGATGTAGCCGCCGTCCATTTCGAGTTGCCCGGCGAAAATTCCAGTGTTGGGCTGGTGCCCGATGGCAATGAAGACGCCTTGCAGGGCGATGTCGCGTGTCGAGCCGCTCTTGATCTCGCGGATACGAATGCCGGTGACGCCGGAATCGTCGCCGAGCACTTCGTCGAGGGTGTGATCGAGCGCCAGTTCGATTTTGCCCGCCGCTGTTTTTTCCATCAGTTGATCGATCATGATTTTTTCGGCGCGGAAAGTCTGGCGGCGATGCACTAGCGTGACCTTGCGCGCGATGTTGGCGAGGTAGAGCGCTTCCTCGACGGCGGTATTGCCGCCACCGATCACGGCGACATCCTGGTTGCGGTAGAAGAATCCATCGCAGGTCGCGCAGGCCGATACGCCGCGCCCGGAGAATTTTTCTTCGGAAGGCAAGCCGAGATAGCGGGCTGTCGCGCCGGTGGCGATGATGAGCGCATCGCATGTGTATTCTCCGCTGTCGCCGGTCAGGCGAAACGGACGCTGGGCGAGATTCGCGGAGTGGATGTGGTCGAATACGATGCGGGTATTGAAGCGTTCGGCATGTTTCTGGAAGCGTGCCATCAGATCCGGCCCCAGTATGCCGTCCGCGTCGGCAGGCCAGTTGTCGACTTCGATCGTTGTCATGAGCTGGCCGCCTTGCGCAAGCCCGGTGATCAGCACTGGCGAGAGGTTGGCGCGGGCCGCATAGACGGCGGCGGTGTAACCGGCGGGGCCGGAGCCGAGAATGAGCAGTTGGGCGTGTTCGGTGGTCATGGAGAATGCAGGATGTGTTCGTCTTCCGGGAAATGCTGCCGATTATAGCCCGGAGATAGAAAAAGCCGGGCAGGGCGGTGATCGCATGATGGTATTTGCTGTGTTCCGGCAGGCGGAGCGCTATGTTCTCCGTTTCATGTTCGTCGTCATGACGACTGTGCAATAGCTCCGGAACGAAGCATAAATACCAATATGCAATGCATACCACGAGACGCAATAACGGTTATACTCGCACGAGTTTTGGCGGTGGTACCCGCTTTGGAATGTCTGGCGCGGGTGGCTTCCGTGGGGCGACCCCCTTGTGCATTGGCTTAGAGTTTTCCAGGCGTGCAGGGGCGCGAATTGCAACTCTTTGAGCGTAGTTCAGTGATCCTATGAATCGGCCTGCCCTAGTTTCGACCACCGCGTTGAAGACTTTTCCCCTGTTTGCCGGATT
>JAIRWW010000156.1 GCA_031268685.1 Azoarcus sp. | reverse complement strand
GCGCATGTTTCAATCCACGCCCGTAACCGGGCGACAAGGCTGGTGCGGGGTTACACCCCTCCCGTGCGTGATTCTCCCCCTGAAGGGGGAGGTTTCCAACCGGAGTTAGTTTTCGATGAACCCGGATCGACTGAAACAAGCCGTAAAGCTCTTACTGGCGGGCGAACTCGTCGCCTTGCCCACCGAGACTGTTTACGGCCTTGGCGCGGATGCCGCCAACCCCGAGGCCATCGCCAAAATCTACGCCGCCAAGGGCCGCCCCGCCGATCATCCCTTGATCGTGCACCTGCCCGCCGCCGACCATATCGCGCAGTGGGCGCAAGACATCCCGCCCGCCGCGCACGATCTGGCCGCCGCCTTCTGGCCGGGTCCCCTGACGCTAATCCTGAAGAAACAGGACTGGGTGCCGCCAGCCGTCACCGGAGGGCAAGACACAGTGGGCCTGCGCGTGCCCGCCCATCCGCTCGCGCTAGAACTTCTCGCCGCATTCGCGGCGGCCCGCGCGCCCGCGCCTGCCGGCATTGCCGCGCCATCCGCCAACCGTTTCGGGCGCGTCAGCCCCACCACGGTGGCGCATGTGCGCGAAGAACTTGGCGAAAAAGTCTCTTTGATTCTCGACGGCGGCCCCTGCGAAATCGGCATCGAATCCACCATCGTCGATTTTTCGCGCTCCGCGCCGGAAATCCTGCGCCCCGGCGCAATTGCCGCCGCCGACATTGCCCGCCTCACCGGCATCTCGCCGCGCCTGCGCGGTGGACAGCCGAAAGAAAAAAGCGCCGACGACGATTTCGTACCGCGCGTCCCTGGCGCGCCAGACGCCCACTACGCACCGCGCACGCCGCTGCGGCTAATGGATTCCGCCAGCCTCGCCGAAGAACTCGTCCGCCTTGCCCATGGCGGTCAACGGGTCGCGGTGCTCGCACACAGCGTCGATGCGCCCAGCAACCCGGGCCTGTTTTCCGGCTGGCGCGCAGCCGCCGAACCCGCCGCTTACGCTCGCCAGCTCTACGCCAGCCTGCGCGCACTCGACGCGCTCGGCGCAGACATCATCCTCGTCGAAACTCCGCCCGCAATGCCTGCATGGCATGCCATCGCCGACCGCCTCCGCCGCGCCGCTTCAGGTGCGGCGGGTTCTTCCTGACTGCGGGGAATGTGCTGTCCAACACAAGAGTCACGGCGGCGAGATGTGGGCTGGCGGTTTTTTTGAGCACCCTGTCGGCGGGGCAATCGCACTACCGGGGTTGAACCTGAACATCCAGAAACATCAGCCCTGCGGTTTCTCCTGTCCGGTTTTTTTCACGGGCCTGCTCGATTTATCCGCCGGAAACAGTTTCTCCATCCTCGCCAGTACTCCGCTCATCTGTTTCATGTCCTTCATGTCCTGCCAGATGCTGTGATCCATGCGCATTTTGAGATAGTTGGCGCGCACCAGCGGCAGCAGGGCTTCGTCGTAGAGTGACTTCATTTCCTTCAGGCTGTCGCCGAAGGCCCGCGTGTCGGGCGCGGCGATGGCGATGTTGGGCTGTACGTCTATTTTCGGCTGTACATCGATGCGGGGATGGATGTCGATCTTCGGTTCGACGGCGGCCAGGATTTCGGCAAGCCGCGCGAGGCCGTCGCGGAGGACGTCGGGAGTGCCGGAACCGGTGCGCAATTCGTCGACGGCGCGGGAGATGTCGAGCAAGGTATTGGCGATTTTGTGCGTGCCGTCGGTGTCGTCGCCGCCAAGCTTTTTGCGGCGCACGTATTCGCCGCAAATATCCTGCCAGCGGCTTTCTTCTTCCGCTGTCTGGCTTCCGAGCAGTTGCGAGAGTTTCAGGAGGTTTTCTTCCGCGCCGGTTGTGAGCGTCTGGGCTTCGCCGCGGTAGTGGTCGCGCAAAAGGGCGTCGAGTTCGCCATCGTCCATCAGCGGGGTGATGCGGGCGGCGAGCTTGGACATGTTGCGGTAGCTGCCTTGTAGCTTGAAGGGCGGTTCCTTGCGGTAGGCGTCTTGCTGCGCGGCGGATTCGATGTAGGCGAGGTTGACTTTGAGCAGGAGGTCCCGCGCCCGGAAAAGCCGCCGCATGAGCGCGGTCAGTTCGTTCAGTTCGGCAGTGCTGTAGCCGTGGGCGAAGGCGCTGGCGGCGATGGTTTCGCCTTCGGCCATGCGCGCCAGAAGTTGTACGTCTTTCGGGTCGCGCGAGGCGAGCGGCAGAAGCAAGGGGTTGGCGGTCAGGCTGTTTTCGATGTAGGAGAGCGCAAAGAGCGCTTCGCGGCCAGAGAGGACGTCGCCAAGGTTGTAGATGTCGGCGCGGTTGGCGAGCATGTCCGGGATTTTGAAGACTTCGCCGGATTCGGTGTAGGGGTTGCCAGCCATGACGATGGCGAAGCGTTTGCCGCGCAGGTCGCAGCTGTGCGGTTCGCCGTTCCTGACGGCTTCAACGCGCCGGGTGCCGTCGGCCAGGGCGATGAATTTTTGCAGGAATTCGGGGTTGGTGTGCTGGATGTCGTCAAGGTAGAGCATGACGTTGTTGCCCATCAACAGCCCGAGGTTGAGCTTTTCGAGTTCTTGCCGCGCGGCGCTGTTGCCAGCGGTGGCAGGGTCGAGCGCGGTAACTGTATGGCCGAGCGCGGGGCAGTTGATGCGCACGAAGATCATGCCGAGCCGGTCGGCGATGTATTCCATCAGCGTGGTCTTGCCGTAGCCGGGCGGGGAGATCAGCAGCAGGAGTCCCATGCGGTCGCTGCGGCTGGCGTCGCCCGTCGCGCCGATTTGTTTGGCGAGGTTGTCGCCGACGATGGGTAGGTAGACTTCGTCGATGAGGCGGTTCCTGACGAATGATGAGAGCGGTTTGGCCTGGAACTGGCTGAGATGGAGCCGTTGTTTTTCGGCGTCGAGGATGTCGTGGCGCACGCTTTGCATGGCGTTGAAGCCGACGGCGGCAATTTCGGCATGGTGCAGATAGCGCCGCCAGAAGTCGTGCAGGTTGAGCGCCAGTTCGCCGTTCTGGATGCGGGAGTGGTCGCCGAGCAGGTTTTTGGCGATGGTGTCGAGATCGGCGTTGATCCGTTCGCGTGGGGCCTGGATGGCGAATTTTGTGGCGGCGTCGTCCGCCCATATTGTCAGGCGCGGGTCATGGCGGGCGGCGGCGCGCGTCCAGTCGAGGGCGATGCGCCAGCGTTCCGCGGGCGCGGCGGTGTCGAGGTCGCGCCGCAAGCCAGCGAGGAGTCCGGAGGATTCGAGTTTTTTCTGTAGATCGTCGGCGAGGTCGTCGGCGATGGCGGAAATCGGCCAGTGTTTTCCTGTCCGCAAGGCGGCGAGCTGGCGGATCAGGTAGCGCGCGGCTTGTCGTCCGAGGCTGTCGAGGGTGGCGTCGAAGCCGAAGTCCGGGGCAAAGCCGATGAGTGTTTCGGCCAGTGTTTTTTCGAGGTGTTTCAGGCTGTCCCGCGTGCTGTATTGGGCGCGGATGTTCATGACCGATACGGCTTGGCGCAGGAGCGCGTCGCGCTCTTCGTCGCGGCCGCCGTAATGCCAGTAGAGCATGGCGAGCGCGCGCGCGTCCGGCCCGTAGGAGAGTAGCCCTGCATCGGCCTGCATGTTGACGAGCGCGGCGAGGATGCGGGCGGCGTCGGCGTCGTGTACGCCTTTCTGGTAGCCCTCTTGGTAGCGGTTCGCCGACCAGAGGCGCAGTTTTTCGAGCAAAGGGGCGATGTCGTTCGCGTCGAGGCTGATCGCTTGCAGGCTTTGCCAGTCGAGGCCGGTTTCTCCGGCTTCTCCAGCGATGGCGGCTTCGAGCAGGCTGCCGGCGAGGTATTCGGCGCGGTAGAAGTCTGGGGTTTCGGAAACCAGGATTTGATCCCAGTGTGCCCGGTATGCTGCCAGCGTTGCGTTTGCATCCGGGGGAAGCGGGGCGTAGTAGTCCGTGCCGCTCAGATGGAACTGTAGTGCGCCTTCGCGCGGCAGCAGCGTCAGGTCGAGCGGCTGGCGGCTTACGGTGAAGGTGTGCCGCCCAAAGCGCAGGGTGTTGCCGTCGCCGGAGACGAGTTCGCTTTGGTCGCGCACGCTGCGGATGGCTTGGTCGCGCGCGGTTTTCAGGCGGGTGTCGAGGTCGTCCGCGCCAACGCCGTCGCCCAGAGTGCGCAGGTCGGCGATCTGGTTTCTCAGTTTGCCAATCAGCGGGTCGGAAGCGAAGTAGCTGTGCAGTGCGCCAAGGTCGTTGAATTGCGCGACGCGGCGCGCGATGCCGTCCAGGATGCGCGCGGCGGCGTCGACGATGGCGCGGGCGCGGCGGTTGCGCGCATCGAGCAGGGTCTGCCGCTTGGCAAGCAGGGTTTCGTAGACGGTTTCGCGTTTGGCGGCGATGTCGGCCAGAAAGTTTTCTTGTTCGGCGAAACGGCCTTCCAGCTCTTCCAGTTGGGCGAGGAGCCTCGTCAATGCGTCGTCGCATTTTTCGGGGGTATCGGCCAGTTCAATGGCGTTTTCCAGCGTCTGTCCGAACAGTTTGAATTGCGCGCCGAATTCGGCGGCGGATTCGGTCGTGGACAGGGCGCGGCGGCGGTTTCTCGCTCCGGCGCGCAAGCGGTTGATTTCGGCGTAAACGGCGGAGACGGTGTCGAGGATGCGGGTGCGCGTCACCGCGTCACCGCCGGGGAGATTGCCGATCTGCCCGGTCAACAGATCCAGGCCAGCGGCGGCGGCGTCGAGTTCGGCGAGCATGCGGGCGATGTCTTCGCTCGTCGAGGCTTTGTCGAGCAGTCCCGCGGCGCGGGCGAGTTCTTGCTTTGTGGCGTCAAAGGCTTTTTCCTGCGACAGGAAGGCCAGGGCTTTTTCGCCGACGCGATCATTTTCGGCAGCGTATGCGGCGTCCATTGCGCCGATGCGTTCGGCGTCGGCATAGCGCAGTTCCAGCAGCAGTTGCAGTTGCCCGCGTTCTTCGCGCAGACGTTCGAGCGCGCGCACGAAGTCTTCCGGTTTCTGCCAGATCGTTCCCGCAATGCCGGACAGCAGTTCCCGTTGGCGGCTCTCGGCTTCGTCGATGGCGCGCCGGGTATCGCGGCGAATGGTTTCGACTTTTTCAAATTCGTCGAGCGTATTGCCAGCCGCTTCGGTAATGCCGCGCAAGTCGGCATCCAGCCCGCCCGCTTCCTGAGTGTCGAGCCAGAAAAAGCTGTCCAGCGCGCGGGAGCACTGGCGGATGATTTCTTCGTAGGCAGCGCGCGTCGGCGTTTGCTCGCGCACAGCGCGGGCGATGGCGGTAAGTTCGGCGATGCCGCGCACCAGTTCCGGGTTGCCGATGCGCCCCCAGAAGCCCTGCGCGACAGCGGCGCGCGTCATGTGTTCTTCGCTGGAAAAGGGGGTTTGCCACAACTGCATCGGGTGCGTGCGGGTCGGCTCCGGATTGTCCGCCTGGAAAACGAGGATGCGGCCATCCTCAAAGCGCGCATAGCCGTGGCACACAATGGGAGCCGACAGGCTTTTTTCGATGAGATTGTAGGAAAACAGCGCGTATTGCCCGCCTTCGGGCTGATAGAAGATGTAGAGCACATCCTCGCCATTGGGCGAACGCATCATGCGCTTGAAGCACAGCGTGGATGTGAGCGTTTCCGGCAAGTCAAATGCCTTGAATTCGCCCGATTGCAGGTAATAGCCGCCGGGAAAGATCAGGCCGTGATCTTCCGGCAATTGCACGCAGGATTGTCCGATGACATCGATTCTCACCACAGTGTTCGTGCGGGAATTGAAGACGAGGTAACGGTCGTCCTTTTCCCGGTAGGGACGCATTTTCAGCAGAATCAACGAGCCAAGCCGCGCATAAGAGATGGCCGCATCGGCGAGCGATTGGTTTTTATCTTCGACTGGCTCGGCGTAAATACCCAAACCCGTTTCGGTATTGTTTTCGATTTTGACCGTCAGGTCGCCGCCCACCGTCTCGACGAAAATGGTATCCAGAATATTGACGTGCGGATAACGCCCGCCGACATGTTGCTCGCGCGTAGTGAGCGTCCATTCAAAATCGTGCGACGGCGGCAGAGAGATTTCGCGCTCGCCGCGATTGTCGATGTATTTCAGGCTGCCATCGTTTTCGAGCGACCAGCGGAATACCCGCAAATCGGTAATTTTTTCGCCAATCTGGAAGGCCGCGAAAAGCTTTTCCTGGTGCACGCGCAATTGCACGATGCTCGCTTGCTTGTAATAGGTATAAAGCTCGCGGAAATCGGCGACGAAACGGGAGTCTTCAAGAAAAGTCCCGGCGAGCGGCACCGGCGTCAGTTCCCCGGCGTTTTCCGCGTCTTCCTGGAGGCGGTAGAGCGAAAACACATCGCTCACCGCCGTTTCTTTGCGCAAGCCGATAAAGACGTTGTAGCCGAAGAGGAGCAGATCCCCGATGCGGGTCAGGTCGCGGGCAATGCAATTGTTTTCGGTGCGCGCCCGGGTGCGCAAAATGAGCGATTGCGCCGACCGCCCGAATTCCGCAAGCCGCGCTTCATTCAGCGCTTGCGTTTTTTGTTGCAAGCCAGCGCCCCGGTCGGCGAGGCGTTTTTTCAGAAGATCGTAACTGCCGCTTTCGGCAACAAGGGATTCAGTAGCGTCGGGCGCTTGGGGGGTGTCGGACATGTAGGAAATCTCTGGATTCAAATAGCTTGGGTTTTGTTCATGC
>JAIRWW010000147.1 GCA_031268685.1 Azoarcus sp. | reverse complement strand
GGCGCAAGCGCCTGCCAAACGACAGGAATTGAAGATTCGCTCGCGGCAATTGAGGGTGAGTTCGTACAAAGGCCGGAGGGTGTATTTTATTCACATAATTCCGCTCTCGCGGATGCTGTGAAGTCTGGCGAGCATGAAAAATTGCCGGAGCAAACACTGCTGGCCTTGGCTAATTGCATGAAGAATGAACGGGCGGCGAAATCTACGTATCGCGGCAATCCCGTTCCGCTTTCGTTGGTTTGCTATCAGGCGATAGGAAATTTTGCGTATTACGAGAAAACGGACGAAACAGGGGACATCGTCTCGTGGCCCGGTTATGTGGATTTGCCCGCATCGCAAGAGGCTTTTCGACAAGCAGGCGAAGCATGGAAAGAAGTGATTGAGGCGCGCGTCTACTTGTGGCATTGAAACCCACCATTTGCGGCTCAATACAACGCGCAAAGCGAGTATCAAATCAAAACGGATGCTCGCAGCAGCCATTGACCCGTTTCGCGCTGAATTGCCTGGGATCATGACATAAAGGTGCAATCGCCCTAGGGAAACCCTGAACAAATCCAATCCGTTCGGGCTGAGCCTGTCGAAGCCCTTGATTCCATAGGCAATGCCCTTCGACAGGCTCAGGGCGAACGGAATTGTTCAGGGTTTCCCTAGGGGCACCGGGACGATTGCCATCGTCTCGCAGGCTCGAACACGCCGCCAATTATCAGAGCCACTACAGTTCAAATTTTCTGGCGCGCGCGAGTTTCCAGACCGCCGCCGCCAGCGCATCCAGGTCGGCATGGGTGTTATAGAGCGCCAGTGACGGGCGCACGGTGGCTTCCAGCCCGAAACGGCGCAGGATCGGCTGTGCGCAATGATGCCCGGCGCGGACGGCGATACCTTCTTTATTGAGCGCGCCGCCGATGGCTACGGTGTCGTGGCCATCGAGCACGAAGGAGAGCACGCCCGCTTTTTCCGCTGGCTGGCCAATGATTCTCAGCCCCGGAATTTCCGAGAGCAGGCGCGTGCCGTAGCGGAGCAGGTCGTGTTCGTGCCGGGCGATGTTGTCGATGCCGATACGCTCGACGTATTCCAGCGCCGCGCCCAGCCCCACGGCGTCGGCGATGTTGCCGGTGCCTGCCTCGAAACGCGCGGGGGCGTTCTGGTAGAGCGTGCGCTCGAAAGTGACGTCCTGAATCATGTTGCCGCCGCCCTGCCATGGGTCGGCGGCGTTCAGCAGGTCTTCCCTGCCGTAAAGCGCGCCGATGCCGGTGGGGCCGAAGACTTTGTGACCGGAGAACACGAACCAGTCGCAGCCGAGCGCCAGCACGTCGGTGCGCATGTGCGAAACCGATTGCGCTCCGTCGATCAATACCTTTGCGCCGCAGGCATGCGCAAGCCGCGTCAGTTCCGCCGCGGGCGTGACGGTGCCGAGGGCGTTGGAAACCTGTGTGAAGGCGACGAGCCGGGTTTTCGGGCCGAGCAATTTTTCATATTCGCCGAGGCAGACGTCGCCATATTCGTCGACCGGCACGGCTTTCAGCACTGCGCCGGTCTGCGCCGCCACTTGTTGCCAGGGTACGATATTGGCATGGTGTTCGAGCCATGTGACGAGTATTTCGTCGCCGGGCCGCAGCGTTTGCCGTCCCCAGCTTTGCGCGACAAGGTTGATGCCTTCGGTCGCGCCGCGCACAAATACTATTTCATTGGCCGAACGGGCATTCACGAAGCGGCGCACGGTTTCGCGCGCCGCTTCGTAGGCGTCGGTG
Source organism: Azoarcus sp. (assembly GCA_031268685.1). GTDB lineage: Bacteria > Pseudomonadota > Gammaproteobacteria > Burkholderiales > Rhodocyclaceae > WRNU01. The sequence continues at coordinate 18,137 of JAIRWW010000147.1, read as the reverse complement.
GCGCGCGCCGCGAGTTCATGCGCGGCGCGATGGATGTTGGAGTTTTCGTGCGCGTAGAAGTGGGCCAGCCGGTCGATGACGGCTTGCGGTTTCTGCGTGGTGGCGGCGTTGTCGAGCCAGATGAGCGGACGGCCATTTACCGTTTCCGCGAGCGCAGGGAAGTCGCTGCGGACGGCCTGCACGTCGAAGGCTTGTCCCGGTATCGCCTGTCCTGCCGAAAACGCTTCCCATCCGGGTTCTGGATTGGTGACGGGCACTTTGATGCCGGACGGAGAAAAGGCCGCATCGTCCAGAAAGTAGTAAGAGCCGGGCATGCCTGCCTGAACCGGGCGCGTTTTCATGGCGTCCAGTTCCCGGATGTCCGGCAGCGGCACATTGAACAGCGCCCGGATGGCATCCTCCGCTGGCAGCCCCGAGGCCGCCGAAACCGGGAAGGATGTTGGCACGGCGGCGGGGGCGCTGGCGAGGCCGAAATCAGCGATATTGATGTGCGTACTCATGGTACTTATCCACTTCCACGTTTTCGAGCACGGCGAGCGCATCGTCGGTCAGCACCGCGAGCGAGCAGTAGAGCGAAACCAGATACGAGGCGATCGCTTTGTGGTTTATGCCCATGAAACGCACGGACAGCCCCCGGCTCTGTTCGCCCGGCAGGTCGGGTTGGTAGAGGCCGACCACGCCCTGGCGGCTCTCGCCGGTGCGCAGCAAGAGGATGCTGGTCTTGCCGTCCTTGATTTCTACTTTGTTGCTCGGCACGAGTGGCACGCCGCGCCAAGTGATGAACTGCGAGCCGAATAGCGACACGGTCGGCGGCGGCACGCCGCGCCGCGTGCATTCGCGCCCGAAAGCGGCAATGGCCCTGGGATGGAGCAGGAAGAAAGCCGGTTCCTTCCACACCAGGGAAAGCAGTTCGTCGAAATCGTCCGGCGTCGGCGCGCCAGCGAGCGGTTGCAGGCGCTGGTGTTCGGCAACATTGTTGAGAAGTCCGTATTCCCCATTGTTGATGAGTTCGCTTTCCTGCCGCTCCTTGATGATCTCGATGGTGAGCCGCAATTGCTCCTGGATCTGGTTGTGCGGGCTGCTGTAGAGGTCGGAGACGCGGGTGTGTACGTCAACCACGGCATTGACCGCGCTCAGCATGTATTCCCGGCCCCATTCCTCGTAATCGACGAAGGTCTGGCGCAATTCCTTTTCGTCGTTGCGTCCGGAGCAATTGACCGCGATGGCGGATTCGTCCTTGACCTTGTTGACGCGGTAGATACCCGCTTCGACGCCAACCCATTGCAGGAACTGCGGCAGCCAGCGCGGCGTGATGCGCCCCAGCATCGGTACGGTTTTGGTCGCATTCGCAAGTGTTCGGGCGGCGACATCGCCCAGCGCGGTCTGCGCGTCATGAATATCGGTCATTTCGGTTCCCTCTCGGATATTTTTTGGATAAACAATCAGATGCCGCCGCCAGCGGTGAATACTTCGCTTTGCACGGATGCCTGGGTGATGTGGCTGTTGGGCGGCACGCTGCGCGTCAGCCACACGCTGCCGCCGATGGAAGAACCCCGCCCGATGGTGACGCGCCCCAGGATCGTCGCTCCCGCGTAAATGACGACATCGTCTTCGACGATGGGATGCCGCGCCCCGCCCTTGAGCAGGCAGCCGTTTTCGTCGACGAGAAATCGCTTGGCGCCCAGCGTGACGGCCTGATAGATGCGCACCCGCTCGCCGATCACCGCGGTTTCGCCGATCACTACGCCCGTGCCGTGGTCGATGAAGAAGCTGCCGCCTATCGTGGCGCCGGGGTGGATGTCTATGCCGGTGGACGAGTGCGCGATCTCGGCGATGATCCGCGCCGTGAGCGGCACGCCGCGCAGGTAAAGCTCGTGCGCGAGGCGATGGTAGGTCACGGCGAGGATGCCCGGATAGCAGACCAGAACCTCGTCGATGCTGCGCGCCGCCGGGTCGCCCTGGAATGCGGCGCGCAAATCGCCGTCGAGCAGGCTGCGCACCTTCGGCAGCTGGCTAGCGAAAGCTTTCACGATTTCCGCCGCTTCGGCTTCGAGTCCGGGGCTTTGCGTCTCCGGCGTCAAATTGGCGGCAAAACGCAGTTCGCGCCGCACTTCGCCATACAGGGCGCGCAGCGCGCGGTCGAGCGTATGTCCGACGAAATAATCCAGCCCCTCGTCGGTTAGTTCCGGCGTCCCCAGGCGATTGGGGAAAAGCGCCGCCGCCAGGTTGTCGAGAATATGCGCCAGCGCCTTGCGTGACGGCAGCTTGGGTGGCCGCCCAATACGGCTCCGCGTTTGCAGCGAATGCACTCGCAAGGCGCGAAGTTCGTCCACCAGAGCGTCGATATTCAGCCGCAGGCCCGCGGCGGGCGCATTTCCGGCGGCGGGGATTGCTTCTTCTTCCGCCGGGACGGCCGAAAACTTCTGGCTCACAATGCCTTGCCCGCGTCGTCGAATACACCCTCGAACAAGACGGAAGAAAGATAGCGCTCACCGGAATCGGGCAGGATCACCACAATGGTCTTGCCTGCGTTCTCTGGCTTCTTTGCCACACGCACGGCGGCGGCCACCGCCGCGCCGGAGGAAATGCCGGAAAGGATGCCTTCTTCTTTCGCCAGCCTGCGCGCGTAGGCGACGGCCTCATCGAGGCTCACTTGCTCGATGGCATCGACGAGCGACAGGTCGAGCACCTCGGGCACGAAGCCCGCGCCGATGCCCTGGATTTTGTGCGAGCCGGGCTGTAAGGGCTGTCCCGTCTTCTTTTGTGTGAGCACCGGACTCGATTCCGGCTCCACCGCCACAGCCTGGATCGGCTTGCCCTTGGTGTTCTTGATGTAACGGGCAACGCCGGTGATGGTGCCGCCCGTACCGACGCCGGATACAAAAATATCCACCTTGCCATCGGTGTCGTCCCACACCTCCGGGCCGGTCGTCGATTCGTGGATTGCCGGGTTCGCCGGGTTCTTGAACTGTTGCAGCAGCACGTATTTGCCCGGGTTGGATGCGACGATTTCTTCTGCCTTGGCGACTGCGCCCGCCATGCCTTTCGGCCCTTCGGTCAGCACCAGCTTCGCGCCAAACGCCACCAGCAGCTTGCGGCGCTCAACGCTCATCGTCTCCGGCATCGTCAAAGTGAGCGGAATGCCCTTGGCCGCCGCCACGAATGCGAGCGCGATCCCGGTGTTGCCGGAAGTCGGCTCCACCAGTTCCTTGCCCGGCCCGAGCAGGCCGCGTTTTTCTGCGTCCTCGACCAGCGCCACGCCGATGCGGTCTTTCACCGAATAGGCGGGATTGCGGCCTTCGACCTTGGCCAGGACGGTTGCCGCTGCGCCATCGGTGACGCGGGCGAGACGGACGAGAGGGGTGTTCCCGATGGATTGGGCATTGTCGGAAAAATGAGCCATGACGGATCTCCAGGGTAGGAATGGTGCCTGTCACTGTAAGGACAGTGCCCCAATGTTTCCAAGTATGGGAAAGTTATAAGTATAGTTTTCTTTATGCCTCGGGCACATGTTCGATGCTCATGGGCAGGGGTATGGCATGAATGCAACACCCGGATGTTTTTGCACTGTAGCGTTTTCCGGGCATATTGCCGCGCGGACGTCATCATGGCCTAAGTGTCTGGTATGGAATGCCGATATCCCAACGGAGACGCTTCGGCTCGTTCTTCGGACCTCGCGGCGTTTCGTTGGGATGAGACGGGGAATGTAGCAATTAATCACAAACCCCATGGTAATTTTTCACATTTTTCTCACAATGGTATATATTGCAGATATTTTTACAACTTAACCAAGCAAGAGCCTGCCGGACTCGTTCCGGACCTGCTCTTTTGATCAACCAATGACCAAGCAAGGAGTTTTCTCTGATGCGATTGGAATTGACGTCCGTCTGTTGCCGCAAGTCTTGCATCATAGACCGTTGTTATTGTGGTTAACCGCATGGCGTTAATTATTCCCATTGTATAGAAAAAGTGCTGTATACTACAATATGCATCAGCCGGATACCTCCTACAATGGAAACCGGCAGGCAAACCACCTCAACCAGGAGCGTATTTCCTCGCAACTCTGCTAATCACTAAGGACGCAATCATGAAAACCACTGAACAGCCCGTTGATGTACGTGAAATTCGCCGCAAGCTCGGCCTGAATCAATCTCAATTCTGGTCGAAAATCGGCGTTACCCAAAGCGGCGGCTCGCGCTACGAGAGCGGGCGCAACATTCCCCGCCCCGTTCAGGCGCTTCTGCGCCTGGTGCATATCGAGCAAATCGACATCACCAAGGTCAAGAAGGAAGATTTCGATGTTGCCGAATATCTCAAGACCAGCAACCCCGAGCTGTACAAGAACTTGAAGAAAGAAGCGCGGACTTCCAAGAAGAAAAAAGTCTGAGCTATGGTCGGGGGGCGGGCAAGATGCTTCCCCGGCCTGCCGTGCAGGCTTTTCCATCATGGGCTGACGTGAACCGTCAGCCCTTTTTCTTTTATGCGGTCTACGATCATGGCAAGTTCTGCCGCCGACAAGGGGCTGATGTGCGCCCCCTCTGGCTGCAAGGACGGTCGGGCGACTCCATAAAGCAAGACGCCCTCAATTGCTCTGCCGTCGCCGCTTTTCGCATGATCGAGCATATCGAGATAGGCCCCGAGTTCGGCATCATCCGGAGCTTGTCCATCCCAGCGGAAAACGCAGGTTTGCACCCAGGTAGGGCACAGGGCTTTGCAAATCGCCAGATTGCGGGCGGCCAGGCGCGGAGCCAGCCTGACGCCATTGATTTTCGCTGTTGCATCGGCCTTGCCAGCATCAAGCTTGAACCAAACTTCGCCGCCTGCCTGCGCTAGACGGCGAATGCCTTCTTGCACGCGCGCCTGTGCCAACAGGCTGCCGTTGCTGATCAAGCGCAGGGCAACTTCCCGGTCCAGCGCGAATTCGGAGCGTATCTGCGCCACAAGCGCCACGGCATCGGCGAATTCCGCCGCGCTTGTTGGCTCGCCATTGCCTGAAAACGCCAGATCCTTCAACACCCGCGCGCCTTCTGGCGCATTACGGGCAAGCCATTCGCCCCTGCATATGGCGGCGAGAAAACCCCGCAATTCAGCTTCCAGCCTGTCGAGGTCGATCTTCGGCGCTTTGCCCCGCGTCAGATTGGGGACCTGGCAATAAGCGCAATGCCAGTTGCAGGCATTGTTTGGGTTTAGATTGATCCCCACCGATACCCCGCCCGCCCGCCGGGAAAGTACGGGATATACGTAGACGAGACCGGAGAGATAGCGGTCGTGATCGGAGACGGTCAGCATTGGGGCAGCGCCGGGAAAACACGGGACGAAGAACTGTACCCCGAACCCGGCGGGCGATGTCCGCTTCCAAAGCAATCATGCGATTGCTTTGCGCTTCCATAGCGGTAACATCATGCCGGTTCTTTCCCTCCGGAGCGCCTTCCATGAAACGCCGTGTCCTGCTCGTGTTTTCGCTAGCCGCCGCATTTGCCCTGTCTTTGCCTCTGTCCCCGTCGCTGTGGGCTGGCGATCCGCCTGCCGCCGATGTTTATAAAAGCGCGAGTTGTGCTTGCTGCGGCGGGTGGGAAGCGCATTTGCGCGCCGCGGGTTTTACAGTGCGAAGCCACATCGTGGATGATGTGTCCGCAATGCGTGAAAAGCTTGGAATGCCGCAGGGTTACGCTTCCTGCCATACGGCCAAGGTCGGTAAATACTTGATCGAAGGGCATGTTCCCGCCAGCGACCTGCGGCGCTTGCTGGACGAGCAGCCCGAAGCCATTGGGCTGGCCGCGCCGGGCATGCCCGTAGGTGCGCCAGGCATGGAATTCGGCACGCCACAAGATTACGACGTTATGCTGGTAATCCGGGATGGCGAAGCGCGCGTGTTTCAACATCATTCTGCGCGTTGAAATACGCATTCCGAACGATAAAAAAACCGCGTTGATGCGCGGTTTTTTTATCGCTTGGGGGGCAAGCAAATCCCCGTGAATGGATTTCAGGAAATTTCCAACATTCTCGCCAATGCCGCCCGCGCGGGTTCGGCTTCGCTTGCCGGTACACGAATCGGGTTCACCACTTGACCAGCAGCGAGATTTTCCAGCGTCCAGGCCAAATGCTGTGGGTCGATGCGCTGCATCGTTGAGCACATGCATACCATCGGAGCCATGAACTGGACTGTCTTGCCTTGTGGTTTCATTTGCTCCGCGAGGCGATTGACCAGATTAAGCTCAGTGCCGACCAGCCAGCGGGTATTGGCTGGCGCTTCGGTGATGGTGTCACGAATGTATTCGGTGGAACCGACGTAATCGGATTCGCGGCAGACGTCCAGATTGCATTCGGGGTGCGAAACCACCTGACCGTCCGGGTATTGCGCGCGCCATTGCTTAATGTGTTCGACCTGGAACATTTGATGCACCGAACAGTGCCCTTTCCAAAGCAGGATGCGAGCGTTTTCTATTTCTTTCGGGGTGAGTCCGCCGTTTTCGAGATCGGGGTCCCAAACCGCCATATGGTCGAGGGCGATGCCTTTTTTGAAGCCCGTCCAGCGGCCCAAATGCTGATCTGGGAAAAACAGTACTTTTTCGCGGCGTGCGAGCGCCCAATCGACGATTTTGGGTGCGTTTGTCGATGTACAGACGATGCCGCCGTGTTCACCGCAAAACGCTTTCAGGTCAGCGGCGGAATTGATATAGGTGACAGGCGTGATTTTTTCGTCCGGCGCGCCCAGTATGTCGGTGAGTTCGCGCCAGCAACGTTCGACTTTCGCCAGATTGGCCATGTCGGCCATAGAACAGCCGGCAGCCAGATCGGGCAGGATGGCGGTCTGCTCGGGCCGCGACAGGATGTCGGCGACCTCGGCCATGAAATGCACGCCGCAAAAGACGATGAATTCCGCGTCGGTTTGCGCCGCCAGCCGGGCAAGCTTGAGCGAATCGCCCGTCAGGTCGGCATGGCGATAGACATCGGCGCGCTGGTAGTGGTGGCAAAGCAATACGGCGCGCTTGCCAAGCCGCGCGCGCGCATCAAGGATGCGCTCCTGCGCTTCAACTTCGGTGAGCGCGCCGAAATGCTCGAAACTTAAACCCGCGGCCTGCATGCGATATTCCTCACGGATGCCGCTCATGCCTGTTCCCAGGGCAGGCCGGCGAGTTTCCAGCCGCCAACGTGGCTGCGCTGGCTGTTCGCATCGAGCGAACCTTCAAAGCCTTCAAGGACGTTGTAGCAATTGCTGTAGCCGGAACGGGCGGCGAGACTTGCGGTGTCGTCGGAGCGCCGCCCGGAACGGCAAATGAACATTACCAGCGCCTCGGGGCTGACCGACTGGCGCAATTGCATCATGAAACGATTGTTGACCTGCCCGCTGGGCCAAAGCTCGTATTCGATATCGACCGTACCCGGAATACGTCCAACCCATTCGAGTTCGGCGCGGGTACGGATGTCGATGAGTTTTGCTCCAGGGGCAAGCTGCCATATCTGCCAGGCTTCGGTCGGCGTCAGTGCGCCCTGATAAGATAATCCAAGTTCGATGGCGCGTTGCTGCGCCAGATCGAGTAGGGCGTTGAGGGTTCCCATGTCGATATCCGGCTAAAATCGGGCCACGAGTATAACCTCCCTGTCCCGTCATCTCATGATTCCGCTCACATCCAGCGACGAAAGCGCCACGCGCGCACGCGCGATCCGGCGCGTCACGCTGGTAGCAATCGTTACAAATTCCGCGCTTACGCTTGGTCAGATCGCTGTCGGCCTTTTTGCCCAAGCCTTCAGCCTGGTGGCCGATGCTGCGCATACGCTCTCGGATTTGATTACAGATTTCATGGTGTTGGCGGCGGGGCGGCATGGCGCCGATCCCGCCGATCTCGATCATCCTTACGGCCACGGACGGATCGAGACGGCGACTTCGCTCATGCTTGGCGCATCGCTGGCCGCGGTCGGCATCGGTTTTTTGTGGACTTCCGGCATCCGGCTGCAACACATGGACGCGCAAACGCCCTTGCATCCGGCGGCGCTAATCATGGCGCTCTTCACCCTGGCGGCGAAGGAGACGCTTTCCCGATTCACGCTTGCCGCCGGGCGGCGTCTGCGCGCTCCCTTGCTCGAAGCCAATGCATGGCATGCCCGTTCCGATGCGGCTTCTTCGCTGGTCGTGGCCATCGGCATCGGCGGCAGCCTTGCTGGCTACCCATTCCTGGAGCCGCTTGCCGCCGCCGTGGTCGGCTTTCTCATTCTGCGCATGGGCATACGCCTGGGCTGGAACGCGGTGCGCGAATTAATCGACACCGGCTTGCCGCCTGAAGAACTCGCCCGCATGCGCCAGACCATAGCTGGGACGCCGGGCGTTGCCGGTCTGCACGAACTGCGCACCCGCCACATGGCCCAGCGCGTACTGTGCGATGCCCACGTCCAGGTCGACCCGCGCATCACCGTCTCGGAGGGGCATTACATTTCGGACAATGTGGCGCTTGCCGTGCGCGCCGCGCATCCGGATGTGAGCGAAGTGCTGGTTCACATCGACACCGAAGACGATGGACAGACGACATCCGGCGGCGAGCGCCTTCCCTCGCGCGCCGCTGTGATCGAGGAACTTGCCGTTCTTGTGGCAGATGAGCGCGAGAACGGCGAAAACACCGGCATCCCGCCCTTTCAGCGCCTTCAGTTGCATTACTTCGACCGCCATATAGAAGTCGAAGTCTATTTCGCGCCGGACGCCTGTCCCGCCGACATCGATGCGCTCAGGCGGCGCACGGACGTCTGGCTAGTTGCGCGCCCCCACTATCGCAAAATCGTTTATTACGTCCTTCTTGCACCATAAAGAGGCGAAACGTCCCATGTGGCACCAATATGGTGCAAAGCATCATTTTCAGCTTTTCTTTTTTTCTTATGACACAATGCGCGGCAAGCCGAATCTCGATGGCACGGATACTGCTAGGCTCCGCGGCAACGAAAGTCCGTCCGTCGAAACAGACTCTGCTACACCTGTAGCGAATGGCTTTTCCACCCGGATTCCCGTAAATATCGCACCATCACACCAGGAGTGAATATGAACGCCCAAGACGTCATGAAGTTGGTCCAGGAAAACGAGGTTCGCTTCGTTGACTATCGTTTTACCGATACCCGCGGCAAGGAGCAGCACGTCGGCGTGCCCATCTCCGCCTTTGAAGAAGAAGTCTTCGAGAGCGGCCACATGTTCGACGGCTCCTCGATCGCCGGATGGAAAGGCATCCAGGCTTCCGACATGATCCTGCTGCCTGATGCCGAATCGGCCTACATCGATCCCTTTTTCGACGAAACCACCCTGGTACTGAGCTGCGATGTCATCGAGCCGTCGGACGGCAAGGGCTACGACCGCGACCCGCGCTCCATCGCCAAGCGCGCCGAAGCCTACCTGAAGAGCACCGGCATTGGCGACACCGCCTATTTCGGCCCGGAACCCGAATTCTTCATCTTCGATGCCGTCGAATGGTCTGTCGACATCTCCGGCTCCTGCGTCAAGATATTCTCCGAAGAAGCCGCGTGGTCTTCGTCCGAAAAATTTGAAGGAGGCAACACCGGGCACCGCCCGCGCGTCAAGGGCGGCTACTTCCCCGTGCCGCCGGTCGATAGCCTCAACGACATCCGCGCGGCTATGGTGCTGGCGCTCGAATCCGTCGGCGTTCCGGTCGAAGTGCATCACCATGAAGTCGCCACCGCCGGGCAATGCGAGATCGGCACCAGGTTCACCACCTTGACCCGTCGCGCCGACTGGACGCAGATCCTCAAATACATCGTGCACAACGTCGCGCATCAGTACGGCAAAACCGCCACCTTCATGCCCAAGCCCATAGTCGGCGACAACGGCTCCGGCATGCATGTGCACCAATCGATCTGGAAGGATGGACAGAATCTTTTCGCGGGCAACGGCTATGCCGGACTGTCCGAAATCGCGCTTTACTATATCGGCGGCATCATCAAGCATGCTCGTGCGCTGAACGCCATTACCAACCCCGGCACCAACTCCTACAAGCGGCTGGTGCCCGGCTTCGAGGCCCCGGTGAAGCTTGCCTATTCCGCCCGTAACCGCTCGGCTTCGATCCGCATTCCCTACGTTGTCAGCCCCAAAGGCCGCCGCATCGAAGTGCGCTTTCCCGACCCCACGGCCAATCCCTATCTCGCCTTTGCGGCGATGGCGATGGCCGGTCTCGACGGCATCCAGAACAAGATTCATCCGGGCGACCCCGCCGACAAGAATCTCTACGACCTGCCGCCGGAAGAAGACGCCAAGATTCCCACCGTGTGTTCCAGTCTTGATCAGGCGCTCGACTATCTCGACAAAGATCGTGAATTCCTGACTCGCGGCGGAGTGTTCTCCAACGATTTCATTGATGCCTACATCGAATTGAAAATGGAAGATATCACCCGCTTCCGCATGACCACGCATCCGGTCGAATTCGACATGTATTACAGCCTTTGAGGTTCATACCAAATAAGGAACGGCGGTTCTTCGGAACCGCCGTTTTTTTTGGGGCCTGCACTGGGCGATCTCTTGCCGGAATTGCGCGGGCTTATTCGTTTGCCCTGATTTTTGCCGAAGTCCTTGGTCTGAATCATAAAATCTCAGGGCGAACGGCATTTGACAGGCTCTGGGCGAAGGGGATTATCCAAGACCTTCCAAATATGCTCCGGATGCCGTGAATTCGTGCACGATATGACACATGTTTACGTCAACGCCAGCGCCATGCGTGAAATATTTGACTTGCAAATGCTAAGAATTTACTTTAACTTGATATCGACATTTCCTTGAAAGGCGAGACTTTCCGATGAAGCACCCTGATTTTCAGGCCGAAATCCGCGAATTGAATGCCGCTTATCTCATGCTGGCGCAGAAAATGTTGCGCGGCGACCGGGAAACGGCTTTGTTCCGCTTGGGCATAGGCAAGGAACTGGCGGGGTTCATCGAAAACCTGTCTGTGGCCCAATTGGTCAGGATGGCCGACAGCCCCGCCTTGATCCCGCGCTTTCGTTTCGACGACGAGCGGCTTGCCCGCCTGATGGCCGGGGAAGGGCGGGACGAGACGGCTTCCGTTTTGCATGCCGCAATCGTTGCGGCCGGACGGGCAGCAGAAGATGCCGCCTGAAGGGGCGCGCCTGAAATACAGAGAGAACGGGAGAGATACGGCATGAAAAACAGACGGGTCATCGACGAGGCGGAAGACGTTTACCGCGCCGTCGAAATGGTGCAGCTCGGCGCGCGCATGCAAATGCTTGAAGCCGAAACCAGCCTGAGCCGCGAAAAGCTGCTCAAAATCTACAAAGAAGTACGCGGCGTCTCGCCTCCCAAGGGCATGTTGCCGTTTTCGACCGACTGGTTCATGACCTGGCAGCCGAATGTACATTCGTCGCTTTTCATGGGCTACTACCGTTTTTTTGAGCATGGGGCTGGCCTTGGCGGTCTCGATGCGATCATCAAGGCTTACCACCTGTATCTCGACCAGGTCGAAATCGGCAAGGTAGAACCGGTGTTGAGCCTGACCCGGGCCTGGACGCTCGTGCGCTTTTTCGATGCCGATCTTCTCCAACTGGCCCAATGCCGCGATTGCGGCGGGCATTTTGTGGCCCATGCCCACGATCCTACGCGCAATTATGTGTGCGGCCTGTGCAACATGCCGTCGCGCGCGGGCAAGACCCGCCGGGCCGCGGTGCGCAAGGTGAGGGAACGCGAGCCAGTAAGGCTCTGAAAGATCCCGTTTCGCGGCGCCCCGTCAGGAGGCACCGCTGCATTGCCCGCGTCCTGTGCATGCAATATGCGTACAGCGCGGGCGGCTTTTTACTATTCCAGCTTCAAGTTGTCACAGTACTTTGGCGCGTAATCCGGCACTGTATGGGTCTGCCTGCCGTCCGGAGTGACCCGTGTTTTTGATTGTTGGCTACGTCATCATCCTCGTCGCCTCGCTGGGAACTTTTGCAGTTCATGGCAATGTTTTCGCGCTCTGGGTGCCGACTGAATATATCGCCATCATGGGGCTGCTCGTCGGCGGTTTTATCGCCAGCAACGGCCCCAAGGTGTTGAAATCCGCAATTGGTTCGCTGGGTCTCGCGCTCAAGGGATCGAAGTTCAACCGCGCGCTTTATGTCGATCTGCTTTCCCTGCTCTACGAAATTCTCGCCAAGGTACGCAAGGAAGGGCTGATGTCGATCGAAAACGACGTCGAAAATCCCGGTTCCAGTCCGATTTTTGCCAAGTATCCGGTTTTGGCTGCGGATCATCACCTGATCGAATTCACCTGTGATTACCTGCGCATGATGGTGGGCGGAAACCTCAATGCGTTCGAGATTGAAAATCTCATGGACATGGAGATCGAAACGCATCACCAGGAAGCGCATCAGGCGCCGCATGCCATCGACGAAATCGGACAGGCGATGCCTGCTTTCGGGATCGTTGTGTGCGTGATGGGCGTAGTCAACACCATGGGTTCGGTGGGTGAGCCGCCTGCGGTGCTCGGCAAGATGGTGGCCGGCGCGCTGGTGGGCACCTTTCTTGGCATCCTGATTTCCTACGGGTTCGTCGGGCCGCTTGCCAGCCAGATCAAACAAAAGATCACGGAGAGCGGCAAGATATTCCAGGTGGTAAAAGTCGTGCTGTTGGCGAGTATGAATGGCTATGCGCCGCAAATCGCAGTGGAATTCGGGCGCAAGGTGCTGTTCTCTACAGACAGGCCGACCTTCCTCGAACTCGAACAGGAAATCAAAAGTCGCAAGGGCTGAGTGGAGATGAACGGTGAGCGATGACACCCAGCAGCCAATCGTCGTCAAGCGCATAAAGAAAGAAGCCGCTGCTGGCGCGCACGGCGGGGCGTGGAAGATCGCCTATGCCGATTTCGTCACCGCGATGATGGCGTTTTTCTTGATGATGTGGTTGCTCGGCTCGACCGCGCAGGGCGATCTCCAGGGCATCGCCGATCAATTCCAGAATCCGCTCAAGCTCTCCATGCAGGGCGGATCGGGAGTCGGCGACAGTTCGAGCATCGTCCAGGGCGGCGGCGAGGATCTATCGCGCAAGGTGGGGCAGGTGCGGCGCGGTGATACGCCCTCGACGCGGGCGATCAACATCGACGCCGCGAAACGGCGGCAAAAGGGCGGCCCCAGCCTTGAGGGGCTGGAACTGGAAAAGCGGCGCGAGCACGCCCGCCTCATCGACCTCAAGGGGCGGATCGAGGCGCTGCTTGAAGCCAATACCCAGTTGCGCATGTTCAAGAACCAGATATTGATCGACATCGTTTCAGAAGGTCTACGCATCCAACTCGTCGATGAAAAGAACCGGCCCATGTTCGACCTCTCCAGCGCTGAATTGCATACATATACCCGCGAGCTGCTGCACGCCATCGGCATGGCGCTCAATGATGTCGACAATCGCGTGAGCTTATCCGGACATACCGATTCGGCGCGCTATGCGGGCGGCGAGCGCGGTTTTTCCAACTGGGAACTATCCGCCAATCGTGCCAACGCCGCGCGACGCGAACTGATTGCCGGGGGCCTCGGCTCGGACAAAATAGTGCGCGTGGTGGGGCTTTCCGACACCATTCACTTGGACAGCGACAATCCGCTCGATCCGATCAACCGCCGCATCAGCATCATCGTCCTCAACAAAGAGAGCGAAAAAGCCATGCGTGACGAAGCCGCAGGTCATAAGGTCGAAACATCGTGGCCCCCAGCCGCCCCTCCGGCAGAGCCGGGCCAGGATGCCGGGCCGTCCCCATCTCCATCCCCGTTGCCATTTTCTGGAAACTGATGCAATGCTTGCTCCTCCATCATCCTCACGCGGCAATTCCGGTTCCCGACCTTTGACCGGGCAGAAAGACGAGCGGCCTGCCTCTACCCCCGGCTCCACCGCCACCGCTTCGGGTCTTCATGTCGGCGATTTGACGAAAGCCTTGAAAGCCGTCTCCTTGAATTCTCCGCACCGCGAGTTCGAGTTCACCAGCGCCGATTTTGATCGTATCCGCAAATTATTGTACGAGCATGCAGGTATCGCCCTGTCGCCAGCTAAACAGGATATGGTCTACAGTCGCCTTGCCCGCCGCCTGCGCGCTCACAACTACCAGTCTTTCGCACAATATTTGCAACACCTCGAACGGGATCACAGCGAATGGGAAACCTTCATCAATTCGCTGACGACCAATCTGACCTCCTTTTTCCGCGAATCGCACCATTTCGACATCCTTTCCACGCAACTCAAGCAGATCAAGGAAAAGAGACAGATCAAAATCTGGTGTTGCGCCTCCTCGACGGGCGAGGAACCGTATTCGCTGGCGATTACGGCTTGCGAAGCCTTTTCCAGCCTGTCGCCGCCGGTACAGATACTTGCAAGCGACATCGACACCGCCGTTCTCGCACAGGGCGAGCAGGGCAGCTACCGGCGCGATCAGGTTGAACGCATGCAGCCAGCGTATATCGAACGATATTTCACGCGCAATGCGGTGGATAACATCTATACCGCACGCGCAGAATTGCGCCGCCTGATTGTTTTCCGCCGTATCAACCTGCTGTCGCCGATCTGGGCGCTGCAAGGGGCATTCGATGCAATATTTTGTCGTAATGTGATGATTTATTTCGACAAACCTACGCAGTACGGCATTTTGAAACGTTTTGCGCCGTTATTGCGGCTGGATGGACGGCTCTATGCCGGGCACTCCGAAAGCTTCCTGCACGCCAGCGATCTTCTGCGTTCGCTTGGGCATACGGTGTATGTGAGGCTGGATTCGCCGCTACGCTGACAAAGGGAGGGTCGTATGCAGCAGCCGCCTTTGCCGGAGCCGACGCCCTTGCGAATCAGGCTCCTGCCATACGATGGATTAATCATCTTCATCGGCGCTTCGACCGGCGGCACCGAAGCGATCCGCGAAGTGTTGACTCACCTGCCTGCGGACGTGCCGCCGATCCTGATGACGCAGCATATGCCGGAACTTTTTACCGGCTCGTTCGCCAAAAGGCTCAATGCCCTGAGCGCCATCTCCGTGCACGAGGCCGCCCAGAACGAGCCTGTCATGCCTGGCGTCGCCTATCTGGCTCCAGGCCATTCCCATCTGAGCATCAAAAAAATGGAATGCGGCGGTTACGTCTGCGAACTGTCGCGCAGCGAACCTGTCAATCGTCATCGTCCCTCCGTCGACGTGTTGTTCCATTCCGCAGCGGAACAAGTCGGGCGCATGGCCATAGGCGTGCTGCTTACCGGCATGGGAAAAGATGGCGCTGCCGGTCTGCTGCAAATGGCGCGGGCGGGCGCATGGACTATAGGTCAGGACGAAGCTTCATGCGTCGTGTATGGCATGCCGCGCGAAGCGGCGCTCATAGGCGCGGTCAAAGAAGTCGTTCCGCTCGTTGAAATAGCCTCCCACGTATTGCAGCGGCTGAGGGGCGGATTTCACGGCCATGGCGAGTGCGCTCGCGTATGATCGAAGAAGCCTTGCCCATGCCGGTGGATTTGATCGAATGGCATGAATGTACGGAAATACCGGGGTCAGGCCCCGTAATTGGACGGCCCGGTGCCGGTTGTTTGCCAGTTTGTCGCTGCCGGTCATATTGACAAGGCATGCAGCCGATCTCGGCGGAGAGTGAAATGTCCGATTTGCTGAAGAACATCGATGCCAGGACGAGACTGGCCGGAACCAACAAACTGGAGATATTGCTGTTTACGCTGGGCATCGACCAGCATACAAAGCGCCGCGAAACCTTTGGCATCAACGTATTCAAAGTGCGTGAAGTCATGCGCACGCCCGCGATCACCGCCGCGCCCGAAATGCCCGAAGCCGTCGAAGGAATGGTCAGCCTGCGCGGCGTACTGGTGCCTGTAGTCGATTTGGGCAAATACGTCGGAGTGGGCGAAACATCGGCGCGCGACATCATGATCGTCACCGAATACAACGGCCATACCCAGGGGTTTCTCGTCGAAGCGGTCGACACCATCCTGCGCCTGGACTGGGCGCAGATGCGGGTGCCGCCCGACATGCTGACCGCCCACATGGGCGGCCTGGTGACGGCCGTCACCGAATTGCCCGGCAACAAACTCGTGATGCTGCTCGACGTCGAAAAAGTACTCTCGGAAACCACGCGCTACGACGACGACAGCCTGCTGTTCAAAGACATCGAGCCGATCAGCGATGCGGAACGATATATGGTGGTATTCGCCGACGACTCATCGGTGGCGCGCAAACAAATCATGCAGACGCTTGACCGGATCGGCATCCGATACACCGGCGCGGTCAATGGCCGCCAAGCCTGGGAAGAACTGAACAAAATCGCCAATGCGGCAGAAGCTTCGGGGCGCAAAGTATCCGACATACTCAGCCTGGTGTTGACCGACGTCGAAATGCCCGAAATGGACGGCTACATCCTGACCCGGCACATCAAATCCGACCTGCGCTTCGAGGGAGTGCCGGTGGTGATGCATTCCTCCCTGTCTGGAATGTCAAATCAGCAACTCGGCATCTCGGTGGGCGTAGACGAATATGTTCCCAAGTTTGAGCCGCAACGACTGGCAAAAACCTTGCGCCGCCTGATTCTGGGTGAAATAGAAGCACCGGCAAAACCCGCGCCGGACAAGAAAAAATGAGGTGACGCAATGCTGAACCAGAATCAACAAAATGATGCGGCAAAAGATTCAGTGCTGCTCGATGCAATCGACGGGCGCACCATGCTCGCTGGCTCGAACCGCATGGAAATACTGCTGTTCGCGCTGGGCACGAGCGAGACATTCGGCATCAACGTCTTCAAAGTACGCGAAGTCTCAGCCACCCCCTTCATCACAAAAGCGCCCAACATGCCGCGTGGCGTAGAAGGACTGATTTCCCTGCGCGGCAACGTAATCCCGGTACTATCGCTCGCCAAAATATTGGGTCTGGCGCAGCCGGGCGATCCGCTCGGCGCCTCGATGATGGTGACTGAATACAGCAAGCGCACGCTGGGATTCCTCGTCGAAAGCGTCGACCGCATCATCCGTGTCGACTGGGACAGAGTGCGCGCGCCCGAAAACGTCTCATCCGGGCTGCACAGCTACATTACCGCGATCACCGAACTGGCCGACGGCAAACTGGTATCCATACTCGATGTCGAAACCATCCTTGCCAACACATTTGGCGAAGCCGTGGTCGGCATCATAGACCCCCTGCATGGCGGCGACAGCTACAACGTATTCTTCGTAGACGACTCCGCTGTGGCGCGGCGCAAAATATCCGAAGTCCTCGACAAACTCGGCGTGCGCCACAAACACGCCATGAACGGGCTGGAAGCCTGGACGCGCCTCGAAGGCATGGCCAGCCATGCGCAGCAAACCGGGCGGCATGTATCCGGCGAAATCGACCTCATCCTGGTCGATGCCGAAATGCCGGAAATGGACGGCTATGTATTGACTCGCAATATCAAGAACGACAAGCGTTTCGATGGCATTCCCGTAGTCATGCACTCGTCGTTATCGTCCGAAGCCAACCGGGCAATGGGAAAGCGGGTCGGCGTCGATGCCTACGTGGCGAAATTCGACGCCGACATCCTCGCGCAGACATTGCGTCCGCTGCTTCAGCGGGCGCATCAAGACGATGCGGTTGCGAAAACGTAACCGGAGAGCATAATGGGTGATGCCAAGACAAAATTTTTAATCGTGGATGATTTCTCGACGATGCGCCGCATCGTGCGCAACCTGCTCAAAGAATTGGGCTACACCAATGCCGACGAAGCGGAAGACGGCGTAGTTGCGCTGCAAAAGCTGGAATCCTCGCCAACAGAGTTCAACTTCGTAGTCTCTGACTGGAACATGCCCAACATGGATGGCCTGATGCTGCTACAGAAAATCCGCAGCGCCTCGCAACTCAAGCATTTGCCCGTGCTGATGATTACAGCCGAGGCCAAGAAAGAAAACATCATCGCGGCGGCCCAGGCCGGAGCGAGCGGCTACATCGTCAAACCTTTCACGGCGGCGACCCTGGCCGAAAAGCTTGAAAAAATATTTGAAAAAATGAAACCGGCCTAAGCGGCGGGCGGCAGCATTTTCATTCCTGCTGCGCATCTGGCGCGGCGGACAAAGAAAAACAGGGGGCAGGATGGTGATAAAACGAACGAAAGCCGACGAAACGGGAGACTCGGACGATCTCCAGGCTTTATTCGACAACATTGCCGCAGGTAAGGAC
>JAIRWW010000140.1 GCA_031268685.1 Azoarcus sp. | reverse complement strand
TGGTTCCCAGGCCGGTGATGCGCCACGGGATGCGGCGTTCTGGAGGCGCTGCGCCGAAGACGGCTTCGATGAGTGGCGCACAGGCGGCGAGTTCGGGTGTGAGTACTATGATTTCGTCGGGGCGGGGGGGGTTGGGGCCTTTGAATATGCTCAGCAGGCGGTCGTGCAGTACTTCTAGTTCGCGCGTGCGCGAGTGGCACAGGTGTATTTCAATGCTGCGGTCGTTGTTGTCGAGGCGGAGGCTGCCCGCTTCGAGTTCCCGCAGTTCGAGGATGGCATTTTGGAGTTGCGCTAGCAGGTGACGGGCCGGGTTCGGCGTGAAGGCGGTTTTTTCTAGTGTGGGGTGTTCGCCTTCGTAGAGGGATTCGATGTGGGCTTGTGTTTGCTTGCCCCAGGCTGCAAGTAGTTTGTTGCCGCTGTCCATGAAGAGGTCGCGCTGCCGCCGGGCCAGCCACGATAGGCGGCGCATGTCGACGATGTCGAACCAGTATTCGCGGCAGGGGTTGAGGATATAGAGGTGTACGTTTATGACGCGCGCTAGGGCGCGCAGTGTTTCCAGATGCAGCGGCGGCAGGGCATTGAGGCCGAAGATATGAACTGAAGGGGGCAGTCCCGCGGCGGCTAGCCGGGTGTCGTCCATTTGGGCGGCGCTGCGCAGGAATTGCATGAAGGGGGATGAAGGTGTTCCGTTTTTGTTATGGAGTTGCCGCCACAATTCGGCTTGCCAGGCTTCGTCGGGGTGCTTGTTGGTTTTTGTTCCGATGAATGCGGTTTTTCCATCGGCCCAGCGTTCGAGCCATGCGGGGCGGTAGCTCAGGTAGTGCCCGAACAGCTGCGCCAGCCGTTCAGCTAGCTCGAAGCGTTTGCGCGCGTCCGCGCCTTCCAGGTAGCGCGCCAAGCGTTCGTGTTGTTTTGTCCAGGATTCGCCGAGTGCGGCAAAGCAGCGCCAGGTTAATGCGGGCGGTTCGTAGGGCGAGGTTTGCGGCGTTTCGATGATGCGGCCGATCTGCCGCCACAGCCATGGCGCCAGGTAGTTGAAGTCGATGCTGGCGCAGATGCCGTTGCGATCCGCCATGGATAGTTCGATGCGGCGGCGCAGCGCGCTGCCCGGTATTACGACTTGGTTGCGCGCGAATGGGTCATGCTGGCCTTTGCTCAGGCGTGCGAGTAGGGCGTCGAGCAGATTTTCAAGGCGGTTTGAGTAGATAACCGAGAACATGGGCGGGCGAAACGGTTTTTCATTGGGGCGTTCGAGAATTCGATATGTTTCGCGCGTTTTGCCGTGTGGGCGCGGCAGTTTGCCTCGTGTTCACTCCATGGGCACTATGAGGACGACACGGCGGTTCTGGGCGCGGCCTTCTTTGGTGTTGTTGTCGTGCACCGGGTTGCTGGGGCCGTATCCTCTGATGTTGATGTTGCGGTAGGGCAATCCGTTGCGGGCTATTTCGCGCGCGACCGCCTTGGCCCGGCGCATGGATAGTTCTTGGTTGTAGCGGCTGCCCCCGGAACTGTCGGCGTGCCCTTCGACGATGATGTGGTTGATGCCTATTTTTTTTAGTGTGCTCACGACGCGGGCGACGGTTTCGCGGTTTTTTTTGGAGAGCGATGTTTCGTTGCTGTCGAAAAGAATGAGTCCGTCGAGATCGATGTTCCAGCTACCGCCTTCTTTGTAAAAGCCAGTCTCGCGCAGCGTTTCGATTTGATCTTTGGTCAGGCTCCGGGGCGACGACTGGCAGCCGCTAAAAAGCAAGCTAAGTAGCAGACCCTGGCACAGCGCTGTTGCCATGCGGCGGTGCATGCCAGCGCGGGAGGAGGGGAATGGGCGGGGGGTCATGTTTCCTCCAGCGATACATCTATGGAGGGGTCGTACAGGCAGGCGCGGCCTCGGCCAAGACGTTTGGCTCTGTACATGGCGTGATCCGCTGCACGGAGTAGTGCGACCGGGTCGTTTGCTTGATCTGGGAAAAGCGCCATGCCGATACTTACCCCCAATTCGATATCCACTTTTTCTATCAGCCGCAGTTTGCGCGCTGTCGCGGCGAGGATTTTGTTCGCCACATGCAGGAGGTCGTCTTCGCTGCCGACCGGCGCGAGGAGTATTGCGAATTCGTCTCCGCCAAGCCGGGCCACGAGGTCGCTTTCGCGCACGGCTCCGCTAAGGCGGTGGCCTATGTTGACCAGAAGCGCATCCCCGGCTGCATGGCCGTAGTTGTCGTTTACTTCTTTGAAGTGGTCGTTGTCGATATACAGGACGCCGACCTTGGATTTGGCCGCGCTCGCTCTTTCGATAGTTTTTTCAAGCTGCTCGCTGAAGCAGGTCCGATTGGCAAGCCCGGTGAGGGTGTCGCACATGGCCATGCGCGATAGTTTGTTGTTGACGATTTCCAGTTGCGATTGCCGCAGCATGAGTTCGGCATTGCTGGCCTGGATTTCGCCGAATAGTGCGTTGAAATCTTGCCCAAGGCCGTTGAATTCCGCGATTTCAAATGATGGCAGGCGACGGGTGAAGTTGCCTTCGAGCCGCGCAGCGCGCGCCATGCTGGCGAGTGCGTCCAGCTCGGCGGCAAAGCGTTGTTCCATCCAGCGCGCCGGTACGCGGGCCGCCAGCACCGCCAATATCAGGCATGCGATGAAGACGACGAGTTTGTGGCGCAGGAAGCTTGCGAACACGGAGCCGTCGCCTTTGATTTCGACGGTGCCGAGAATTTGCTGGTTGTTGATGATGTCGACGCGCGTTGTGTCGTCGAAGAAGGCAATTTGGTTAATGGCGTCCGCTATGCGGTCGAGGGAGCTTTCGCATGAATCGCCTGCCTGTGCGAATAGTCTGCCGCGGGCGGTATGGATGCTTATGTCGCACAGATGCTCGCGGACGATGATGCTGTCCAGGATTTCCGTCGCTGTCTGGTCGTCGTCGAACATGAGCGAGGCTTCGACCGAGTAGGAAATCGTGCGGGCGATGAGCGTCATGTTGTTTTCGTGCTGTGTGCGCAGGGCATGGAAAGATACCGTGGCGAACACTATGGCGCTGATGATCAGCGCCAACGCTACCGGCCAGAAGATAACGCGACGAAGGACGCCAAACAGGGTTTTGCGGGCTGTTTTCACCTTTATCGTCCCCGTCCGTGTTTCGACAGCCTCAGGACTTGCGGGCTGATTCGCAATGGGCTGCGCGAGGTGGCATCCAAATTGGCGGCGAACTTCGCTCCGCTGTTTTTGGCGGAGCCGCGACCGCTGGAAAGCAGGCAGAACATGCCGCCCATGGTGCAGAACGCGCTGCCTTCACCGATGGTCAGTACCGGTGCGTTAATTAATGTTTTCAACAAGCTGGATGCTTCGTCGTTTTGCATGACTGGGAAATAAACTACGTCGCACGCGTTTGTGGCATCGGGCGGTATGGTTCTGACGGTGATTGGACGGCCGAGGTCGACGACTTTGGATGATTCGCGGATCGCCGCCGCATAGACACCGTCTTTCGGGAGGCAAATACGCAAGGATTTTTGTTCGCCGGGCCAACGCACGTAGCTGATTATGCCCCATACCACTGTCACTACATTGGATGCGTTCGTAGGAGCGATGTCGTCTGCCGACCGCGCATCGTCCATGGATGCGAAGATCGTCAGCGCCAACAGGGCTGACATCAGGCTGCGTGACAGTTTTCTTGCGGGACTCGGCATTATTGGTGTTTTCGTACTGGGCGGGTCGGGAACAAGGGCCGGGTGGATCGTAACTTGGTTGCACCGTGGCGACCAAGCAGGCGGCGGTATTCTCCACCATATCGACATGCAGAGGCAAAAAAGCGGATTTTTTATGAACCTGTCCGATGCTAAAATGTCACGCTCGTGAGATTTGGCTACTTCTTTTTCGGTATCGCGTCTCCAGGCTGCACATTCCTGCACATTCGGCGCGGTTTCGTTTTTCCTTTATGTCACAAAGGTTCCGGTATGTCGCTGCTTCGTTTCCCTTCCGTTTTTGTCTGGATCGCGGCCATTGCGCCGCTTGTCGGTTGTGAGCAGGAAAACACGATCAATCCTGAAGAATCCGCCGCGCTCACCAGGCCGGTGGCGATGTTCGATATTGAGCGCGCATCGGGCGATACATCCGGCGGTACATCCGGCGCAGCGCCTTCAGGCAATCGCACGGGCGAGGAAGTCTACAAAAGTGTTTGTACGACGTGCCACGCTACCGGCGCGGCAGGGGCGCCCACGACTGGAGACGCTGCTGCCTGGGCACCGCGCATTGCCACTGGCTACGATGCGCTCGTGCAATCGGTGATCAACGGCAAGGGCGCCATGGCGCCCAGGGGCGGAGCGGTCAATCTGACCGATGCCGAGGCCCGCCGGGGAGTCGCCTGGCTGGCCAATCAGGCGGGTGCGCAATTCGCCGAGCCGTCAGTGGATGCCGAACCGCCAACAACCGCCGAGCCGCCGGTGGACGCTGTACCGCCGACAAACACCGAGCCGCCGGTGGACGCTATACCGCCGACAAACACCGAACCGCCAGTGAACGCTGTACCGCCGACAAACACCGAACCGCCGGTGAACGCTGTGCCATCGACAAACACCGGGTCGCCGGTGAACGCTGTATCACCGACAAACACAGGGTCGCCTGCGGAATAAGGGAAAACCGGATTGCTGCGGTTTGCCTCGTTCGGTTTGCCGCAGTTTGCTTTTCCAGTATTGTTTTCACTCGCTGGGCGTCTGGCGTGCATCCAGCATTGCCATGAGACCCGACAAGCGCGCGCGGCCTTCTTCTTTGGATAGCGGGGCATTGCGCTGCTTGCGGTCATTGATTTTCACATCTCCGCCCATTTCGGCAATGAAGCGCGAAGGCTCGCATTCCCGCAATTCCTTGCCTGTCTTGCGGTGTTTGCACCAGGTGAGATGAAGGCTTCTCTGCGCGCGCGTAATGCCTACGTACATCAGCCGCCGCTCCTCGTCGACTTTGTTTTCGTCGACGCTGCTCTGGTGCGGCAATAGACCTTCCTCGACGCCTATCAGGAAAACGTGGGGGAACTCCAGCCCCTTGGCCGCGTGCAGGGTGGCAAGTTGGATGCCATCGAAATCCGGGTCTTCTTTGTCAAGCATTGAGGCAAGCGCGATTGCCTGGGTGAGTTCGATCAGGTTTTTGCCGTCTTCGTCGCCGCGCCGGCCAAGCCAATCAGCAAAATCGGCGACGTTGCGCCACTTCGTTTCCGCTTCGCGGTTGTCATGGTGCGAGAAAAGCCATGTTTCGTAATTGATGGCCGCCAGCAGGCCAGCAAGTGTCTGCGATGCCGGTTCGCTACGGGCGCGCTGCCGCATGTGCCCGGCGAGAGCGATGAATTGGTGCAGGGCTTCCAATTGGCGCGGCTGCATGTGCGCGGCGCAGCCTTCTTCGTGCGCGGCGGCGTGCATGCTCAGATGGCGGCGTCCGGCGTAATTGCCCAATACTTCGATGGTGCTGGCGCCAATGCCGCGCCTTGGTACGGTGATGGCGCGGATGAAGGCGAGATCGTCGTCTTCGTTCGCCAGCAGGCGCAGCCATGCCACGATGTCGCGTATCTCGGATCGGTCGAAAAAGCTCTGCCCGCCAGAGATTACATAGGGAATATTCCGATTGCGCAATTGCTGCTCGATGATGCGCGCCTGATGGTTGCCGCGATACAGAATGGCGTAGTCGCGGAAACGGCTCTTGTGCTGAAATTTGTGCGCGCTGATCTTCGTCGCCACCCATTCGGCTTCATGTTCGGCATTGTGGCAATCCGTCACCATCACAGGATCGCCGATGCCGTGTTCCGACCATAGTTTTTTCTCAAAAATCTTGTCGTTGTTGGCGATTACCCGGTTGGCCGCGTCCAGGATGCGGCGCGACGAACGGTAATTTTGTTCGAGCTTGATGAGCTTGATTTGCGGAAAATCTACCTGTAATTGGCGCAGATTTTCTATGTCGGCCCCACGCCAGGCGTATATCGCTTGATCGTCGTCGCCGACCGCGGTAAAGGCTCCCCGCACGCCTGTCAATTGGCGCAGCAGCCGGTATTGCGCGCGGTTGGTGTCCTGGTACTCGTCGATGAGCAAATAACGCAGCCGGTTCTGCCAGCGTTCGAGCGCTTCGGCGTTTTCCTCGAACAGGCGCACCGGCAGGGCGATGAGGTCGTCGAAATCGACCGCCTGATAGGCCCTCAGGGTGCGTTCATAGTCTGGGTAAAGTTGCGCCGCCGCCGCTGAAATTTCGTCTCCGGCCAGCAGCGCCGCTTCGGCGGGAGAGATCATCGCGTTCTTCCATGCCGAAATCCGCCATTGCAGTTGCTTGGCGATGCCTTTTTCCGCATCGCCAGCGATGTCGGCCACAATCTGCGCCGTATCGGCAGCATCCAGGATGGAGAACTGCGGCTTGAGTCCGCAGTGGCGCGCCTCCGCGCGAACGATACGCACCCCGAGAGCATGAAAGGTGCAAACCGTCAGCCCTTCAGGCGTCCGCCCGCCCACGAGCCGCGCCACTCGCTCCTGCATTTCGCGCGCAGCTTTGTTGGTAAACGTGATGGCGGCTACGTTGCTAGGGGCGAATCCGCACTCTCTGATCAAATACGCGATCTTGCGCGTGATGACTCCCGTTTTCCCGCTGCCTGCTCCGGCCAGTACCAGACAGGGGCCATCGAGGTAGCGGACTGCTTCGCTTTGCGGGGGGTTGAGTTTGGAAGACATTGAAAAAACGGAAACCGGAAAACTGCGGGGAGCGAAGTGTAATGGATGCCGGGCTTCTCCGCGCTCTTCTCTGCAACTCCGTCCGCTCAGAGTTTATCGAGAGGTCATTGCCCATGGAATCAAGGGCTTCGACAGGCTCAGCCCGAACGGACTGAGGCTATTCAGGCTCCCTTTGTGCTGGAGCATGTTTATTGAAAGATGTTCTGCATGTTTGTTGAAAAATGTTCTCTACAATCCGTTCGCCCTGAGCTTGTCGAAGGGCGTGTTTTCTATGAAATCAAAGGCTTCAACAGGCTTGACCCTAACAGATTGGGGGATTATCCAGGGATGGACATCGCGCCATCGCGCCCACTATCATGCCTCCCCCGGCGTCGTAGCCGACGGCGGTTTTTCTTTCCGGAATGAGAGACGACATGACTTCGACTGTCCGCACCCGCTTCGCCCCAAGCCCAACCGGCTATCTGCACATCGGCGGTGCGCGCACCGCGCTGTTTTCATGGGCTTATGCCCGCCATTGCGGCGGCACATTCATCCTGCGCATCGAAGATACCGACCTCGCCCGTTCCACGCCGGAAGCGGTGCAGGCCATCCTCGACGGCATGGCCTGGCTCGGTCTCGACCATGACGAAGGGCCGTTTTATCAAACGCAGCGCATGGATCGCTATAAGGAAGTCATCCGGCAAATGCTCGCCGATGGCTCGGCTTACCTTTGCTATACATCGAAGGAAGATCTCGACGCATTGCGCGCGGCTCAGGAAGCGAGGAAAGAAAAACCGCGCTACGACGGGCGCTGGCGGCCCGAACCCGGCAAAACGCTGCCGCCAGTACCCGCGGACGCCGCGCCGGTCGTGCGGTTCAAGAACCCAAAGGACGGCGCAGTCGCCTGGGACGACATCGTAAAAGGGCGCATCGAGATCGCCAACGCCGAACTCGACGACTTCATCATCGCCCGCGCCGACGGCACGCCGACCTACAATTTCTGTGTCGTAGTCGATGATCTGGACATGGGTATTACTCATGTCATTCGCGGCGACGACCATGTCAACAACACGCCACGCCAGATAAACGTACTTGCGGCGCTTGGCGCGGCCATTCCGCGATATGCCCACCTTTCGATGATCCTCGGCGACGATGGCGCGAAACTCTCCAAGCGCCATGGCGCGGTGAGCGTCATGCAATACCGGGACGCTGGCTATCTGCCGGAAGCGGTTGTCAACTATCTCGCACGGCTTGGCTGGAGCCACGGCGACGATGAGCTATTCAGCCGCGCACGTCTGGTCGAATGGTTCGACCTCGACCACATCACTGCCTCGGCGGCGCAGTTCAACACCGGCAAGCTGGACTGGCTCAACGCCCAATACATTAAGGCCGCCAGCGATGACGATCTCGCGCGCGAAATGGACGGACGCCTGGGCGCGCTGGGCATAGACACCATTGGCGGCCCCAGACTTGCCGAGGCTGTGGCGCTCTACAAAGAGCGCGCCAACAATCTCAATCTGCTGGCCGAGGCCATCGCACCGTTTTACCGGGCGCCCGCCATTCCCCCGGAGCTTGCCGAAAAACACCTTGGCGCTCCGGCGCGTGTGGCGCTGGCCTCGCTCGGCGAGCGGCTGGAGAAACTTCCGGTCTGGGAAAAAGACGCCATCAGCCAGACACTTAAGGAAACCCTCAAAGAGCATGGCCTGAAAATGCCGCACTTGGCGATTCCGTTGCGGGTCGCTCTGTTCGGAGTTGAGCACACGCCTTCCATAGATGCCGTCCTGGCCGTGCTTGGGCGTGAACAAACCATGCAAAGGCTGGCGCGGCTGCGCTGAATGCATGGGCATGAAACAGTAATCCAATTTGACTTGTTGTGAAGTAATTTGTCATGATCTCGTTTTCGCTGGATGGAGAACGGAATGACGCTCGCACTTGTCCGCACACGCGCCCTCGATGGCCTTGCCGCGCCCGAAGTCACGGTCGAGGTTCATCTCGCCAATGGTTTGCCGTCCTTTACGCTCGTCGGCTTGCCCGACACCGAGGTGCGCGAGGCGCGCGACCGGGTGAGGGCGGCCCTGGTGACATCGCGGTTCGAGTTTCCGCAGCGGCGCATCACCGTTAACCTCGCGCCCGCCGATCTGC
The DNA here is from genome assembly GCA_031268685.1 of Azoarcus sp. Classification (GTDB taxonomy): domain Bacteria; phylum Pseudomonadota; class Gammaproteobacteria; order Burkholderiales; family Rhodocyclaceae; genus WRNU01. The sequence continues at coordinate 1,779 of JAIRWW010000140.1, read as the reverse complement.
CCAAGGAAGGCGGGCGCTTCGATTTGCCAATTGCGCTTGGCATATTGGCTGCATCGGGGCAAATCGCGGCGCGCTCGCTCGAAGGTCATGAGTTTTGCGGCGAATTGTCGCTGGACGGCAGTTTACGCAGCATTCGGGGGCCGCTTGCCGCTGCGCTTGCTTCTGGAAAAGCACAGCGTGTGCTGGCTTTGCCGCACGTCAATGCTGACGAGGCGGCGCTTGCGCGTGGTGTAACGGTGCTGCCTGCAAACTCACTGCTGGCGCTTTGCGCGCATCTTACCGGGCACGATCCGATTTTGCCGCACGTCGCTCCAGCGCGTGCAAGCGCTGCCGGTGTGCCTGATCTTGCCGATGTGCGCGGCCAGTTGCAGGCGCGGCGCGCGCTTGAAGTGGCTGCGGCTGGCGGGCATTCACTGCTTTTTTTCGGCCCGCCGGGCACGGGAAAATCCATGCTGGCGCAACGCCTGCCGGGTTTGCTGCCGCCGTTAGACGAAAACGAGGCGCTGGAAAGCGCGGCAGTGCTATCGCTTGGCGGTATGTTCGACGCCGCGCATTGGGGGCTTCGACCGTTTCGCGCGCCACATCATTCCGCCTCGGCGGCAGCTCTGATCGGCGGCGGCTCCATGCCGAGGCCGGGGGAGGTGTCGCTTGCCCATCATGGCGTGCTTTTTCTCGATGAATTGCCCGAATTCAATCGCCGGGTGCTCGAATCGCTGCGCGAACCGCTGGAAACCGGCACTGTCAGCGTGGCGCGCGCGCAGCAGCGGGCCGAATTTCCGGCACGCTTTCAACTCGTGGCCGCGATGAATCCTTGCCCCTGCGGCTATGCCGGTCATCCGGCAAGGGCATGCACTTGCTCGCCAGCCCAGATTGCACGCTATCGCGCCAAGTTGTCTGGCCCCTTGCTTGACCGGATCGACCTCATGATCGAAGTGCCCGTTGTGCCTTTCACAGATTTGGCAACGACTGCCGCGGGCGAATCGAGCGCCGAGGTTCGCGCCAGGGTAATACGCGCCCACGCGCGGCAGATATCCCGGCAAGGCGTTCCCAATGCCCGGCTGGAAGCGGGGCAGATCGAATTGCTGTGCGCCCCGGATGCGGCTGGCGCGGCGCTACTTGCCACCGCGATGCGGCGTCTCAATCTGTCTGCGCGCGCTTATCATCGCGTGCTTCGGGTAGCGCGCACGCTGGCCGATCTGAGCGAGGCCGAACGCCCCGCTGCGGTGCACATGGCAGAGGCGATCCAGTATCGGCGCGGGTTTTGAGAAACGACGTTGGTATCGAGAACGATCATTCAAACCTCAACGGTTCGACCGGCGTCTTGTTTCTCATTTGCTCAAAGATCTCGAAATCCTCGTTTGTGAGGCCAAGCTTGCGGCCCAGCGCCGCGAGGGCTTCTCCCAAGCGAACACGCATTTCTGGCTTGGTCGCGGCCACTAGAATTTCGCGGACTTCAGCTTCGGTACTGCGCCCATGTTGGGCAGCCTGCACCCGTAATGCACGATGCACATCATCGGGCAGATTGCGTACTGTCAGCATTGGCATAACATCACTCCACATAGAGATGCATTCCACACATTCAAGGTAATGTCTTGCATGCATTCCTGCAAGCAACTACGGGTACGACTTGTCAGGCTGTTGTCCGGACGATACAATGGCATCCATCTTGACTCCGCAGGATGTACGCCATGAGCGCCTTGACTCCATCTAAGACCGAACGTATCGATGTGCGCGCCAGCAGTTCCGTGAAGCAACTGCTGCAAAGGGCCGCGTATGCCT
>JAIRWW010000115.1 GCA_031268685.1 Azoarcus sp. | reverse complement strand
TTCAAGCTGGCGGGATCGACCGACCAGGTTACGGTATCGAGTTTCTTCAGCAACACCGCTTACGTCATTGAGGAAGTGCATTTCGCCGACGGCACGACATGGGATCAAACCGACCTGCTTGAAATCGTCGGCATCCAGACCTGATAGCGGCAAACCGCCCTGCCCCGATACCGCTTCCGCGCAGTATCGGGGCGGCTGAACCTCACAAGCCGTCATCATCAGCCCGCGCCTTGTGCTTTTTCAAATGATCTCCAACTCGGCCCGCAAAGCGCCTGCCGCTTTCATCGCTTGAAGAATGCTGACGAGGTCCATCGGTTTCGCGCCGAGCGCATTGAGCGCCTTCACTACGTCGGCAAGTTTCGCGCCGCCGCGCAACTCCATGATCGCCCCGCCTTCCTGGTCGATGTTGACCAGCCCGGTACGGCTCGCCACCGTGCTGCCAAATGTGCCGGGCTGCGGCTGACTGACATCGTTGCGGGTCTCTATCGTCACCGTTAAATTGCCGTGGGCGACGGCGCAGTTTCGCAGGGTGACGCTCTGGTTCATCACGACCGAGCCGGTGCGCGAGTTCACGATAACGCGCGCAACGGACGGCATCAGGCCGACTTCGATGTTTTCGAGTTGACCGAGAAAGCCGACCCGCGCCGAGGCTTCCACAGGCGCTTCGACCTGGATGCTGCGCCCGTCGAGCGCCTGCGCCACGCCCGGTATGGCCTGGTTGATGGCATCGGCCACCCGCCGCGCCGCGCCGAAATCGGTTTCGCGCAGTTCAATGATGATGCTCCGGCCTTCGCCCAAGGCCGCCGGGACGGCGCGTTCCACCGTCGCGCCGCTGGGGATGCGGCCCGCAAGCAGATGGTTGATGGTTTGCGATGCGCCACCCGCGGCCTGCGCGCCCGCGCCGCCGATGCTCATGTTGCCCTGGGCGATGGCGTAGACCTGGCCGTCCATGCCTTTGAGCGGCGTCATGACCAGGGTGCCGCCCTTCAGGCTCTTGGCGTTGCCTATCGAGGAGACGGTAACGTCGATGCGCTGGCCGGGCCGCGCATAGGCCGGGAGATCGGCTGTGACCATCACGGCGGCCACGTTCTTGAGTTGCAGGTTGGTGCCCGGCGGCAGGCTCACGCCGAGGTTGCCGAGCATGTTGATGATGCTCTGCACGGTGAAGGGCGTCTGCGTGGTCTGGTCGCCAGAGCCGTCCAGGCCGACCACGAGTCCGTAACCGGCAAGCTGGTTGTCGCGCACTCCGGCTATGGAGGCAATGTCTTTGATGCGTTCGGCATTCGCCGAGGGGCTGACAAAGCACAGGGCGAGGCCGAAAAGGCACAGGGCAAGGCCCAAAAGAATGCTCTGGACGATTCTCGCCTGCTCGGGCGGGGTTTGCTGGAGCTTGCTCCAGGCCAGGTGCTTTTCGGCGGGCGCGGGGCGGGCGGAATCGTTCCGGGCGTCGTCCATAGGGAGACGCTGGACAGTTCCAAGCCATTCGGGCTGAGGCGGCCGTTGCTCTTTATTCCATGGGCAAGGCCCTTCGACAGGCTCAGGGCGAACGGCGCTATTCAGGGCTTCCGCAGGTGGTATGGCGATGGCGCGCATGATGTTTCTCCCGCTCAGAACGGGTTGATGGCGACGAAGAAGCGGTGCAGCCATCCCATTACGTTCGATTCGTCTATGAAACCGCTGCCGCGGTATTCGATTCGTGCATCGGCCACCTGCGTCGATTGCACCGTATTCGTGGCGCTGATGTTGGTGGCATTGACGATGCCGGAGAAGCGGATGAATTCGTTGCCCTGGTTGATCGCCAGCATTTTTTCGCCCGATACCAGCAGGTTGCCATTGGCGAGCACGTCGATGACGGTCACGGTGATGGTGCCGCTGAATACGTTGTTGGCCGCCGCCGCGCCCTTGCCGGAGAATTCGGAATCCATTCCGGCTTCTGCCGCCAGCCCGGTCAGGCCGGAAAGCGGCAGCTTGCTGGAAGCTTTGATGCCGCCCTTGAGGCTGGAGCCGCGTTCGGTGCTGGCATTGGCGCTTTTTTGCGCGCTGGTGCGTTCGACGAGGTTGACCGTGATGACGTCGCCGACACGGCTGGCGCGGCGATCCTCGAACAGCCCCCGCACTGCGCCGGGCCGGTAGATGGCGCCGTTGGCGGCAAGCAAACGCGAGGCTTCGGCGGGGCGCGCTGTCATCGGCTGGTGGACGGCTGTCGGCGGCGTCGGCATCACCGAGGCGCAGCCCGCGACCAGTCCGAGCAGCGCAAGGGTAAAAAAGGTCGTAACCATGATGGAGACGGCGCGCGCTAGGGCATTCATGATCGTTCTCACAATTGGGTCAGCCGGGAAAGCATCTGGTCGGATGTGGTGATGGCACGCGAATTCAGTTCATAGGCGCGCTGCGTAATGATCATGCTCACCAGTTCTTCGGCTACGTTGACGTTGGATGTTTCCACATACCGCTGGTTGAGCACGCCCGCGCTGTTTGTTCCCGGCTGGCCCGGCGTCGCCACGCCGGATGCGGCGGTTTCCAAGAAAAGGTTTTCGCCCACGGCCTGCAAGCCGCCAGGGTTAATGAAGGTCGCCACCTGGATCGTGCCGATTTGTATCGGCGTGGGATTGGCGGCCTGCAATATGGTGACTGTGCCGTCCTTGCCGATGTTGATGGATTCCGGGAGCGCATCGGCGGGGATGTTGATGTTGTCGGCAAGCGGGTAGCCGCTGGCCGTCACTACATTGCCCTGGTTGTCCCGCTGGAAAGAGCCGTCGCGGGTGTAGGCGGTCGTGCCGTCAGGCAGCGCGATCTGGAAAAAGCCCTTGCCCTGGATCATTACGTCGAGATCGCCGCCGGTCTGCTGCGGGCTGCCCTGGGTGAATGTCCGCGCGGTCGCCACGGGCCGCACGCCGGTGCCGATCTGCAAGCCGGTGGGAATTTGCGTCTGCTGCGTTGATTGCGCGCCGGGCTGGCGGATGGTCTGGTAGAGCAAATCCTCAAATACCGGGCGCTGGCGCTTGAAGCCATTGGTCGAGACGTTGGCGAGGTTGTTGGAGATGACATCGAGCGAAGTCTGCTGGGCGTCCAGCCCGGTACGGGCGATCCAAAGCGAGCGGATCATGATGGTTATTCCTTTTTCCCGTGATGCTTAGTTGTTGGGGAAGCTCTGAACAATGCCGTTCGCCCTGAGCTTGTCGAAGGGCATTTCACATGAAATCAAGGGCTTCGACAAGCTCAGCCCGAACGGTGTTTGTATATTTGTTGTCATTGCGTTTCATGATGAATACCCCTTTTTCCCGTGATGCTTAGTTGTTGAGGAAGCTCTGAACAATGCCGTTCGCCCTGAGCTTGTCGAAGGGCATTTCACATGGAATCAAGGGCTTCGACAAGCTCAGCCCGAACGGTGTTTGTATATTTACAAGCTCAGCCCCACCTATATCTGCATATTTACAAGCACAGCCCGAACGGTGTCTGCACGCTCCTTTGCCATTGAGTTTTCAGCGCGGCGCCAACACCTGCGTAGCGGCGCGGTCGTTTTGTTCTGCATTGGTAATCATGCGCATCTGCATCTCGAACTGGCGCGCGAGCGAAATCATTTGCACCATCTGGTCGGCGACGTTGACGTTGCTGCCTTCCAGATAGCCGCCCGCCACCGTAACCGCTTCATCGAGCGGCGCGGGAAAGCCGCCCTCCAGGCGGAAGAAGCCGTCGTCGCCGCGTACCAGTTCGGTCTCGGGCGGGTTGACCAGTTTCAGGCGGCCCACTTCATTGACTATGCCTTCCTGCACCTGGATCGCCGAAATCGTGCCGTCGCTGCCGATGGCTATTTCGCTGTCGGGCGGCACCGTAATCGGGCCGCCGTCGCCCAGTACCGGCAAACCTTCGCGGGTTTGCAGCACACCGTTGGCGGAAATCTCCAGCGAACCGTTGCGGGTATAGCCCTCGCTGCCGCCGGGCGTCTGCACCGCAAGCCAGCCCCGCCCGCGCACAGCCACGTCGAGTTCGCGCCCGCTGAATTTCAGCGGGCCAGCAGCAAAGTCGGACGCGACGCTGGCATCCACTACGAAGGCGCGCGTGTGCATCGCCTGCGTCTGCACTTCCACCGCGCGCATTTTGTGCAGCTCGGCGCGAAAGCCTGCCGAATCGACATTGGCGATATTGTGGGCGACCGCCGCCTGCTGACCGAGCGTGCTCTTGGCGCCGGTCATTGCGGTGTAAATCACGCGATCCATGATGCTTTCTCCAGGCGGCGGGCCGTTCCGCGCCCGCCGTCATCGTTTCAACGACTCAGCGCAAATTCACCAAGGTTTGCAGAATTTGATCCTGGGTGCGGATCGACTGCGCATTAGCCTGGTAATTACGCTGCTGGATAATCATCTTCACCAGTTCATCGGTGAGATCGACGTTCGATTCTTCGACCTGCCCGGCAGACACCACGCCGTTGAGGCCCGTGCTCGGGCGGCCCACGACCGCCGAGCCTGATTCCGGCGTCTCGGCCCAAAGATTGTCGCCGAGCGAAACCAGCCCCTGATCGCTGCGGAAAGTCGCCAGCGCAATCTGGCCGAGATTCTTGGTCTGGCCGTTGGTATAGCGCCCCTGGATAACCCCGTCCGTGCTGATAACGAGTCCCGCAATCTGTCCCGAGGTATAACCGTCCTGCGATTTGTCGTTGATCGAGAACGGCGAGCCGAACTGGGTCACTTTATCCAGGTCGACATTGATGTTGAGGTTCGCCGCACCGTTGGCGAGCGGCCCCACCGTGTAATTGAGCAGGCCGGGCGGCGGGCTGAGTTTTCCGTATCCATCGAAGGAAAGCGATGGAGAAGTGCCAAGTACCTTATCCGTGGTCGCATCGCCATCCAGCACGGCATGGACATCCCATTCACTCGGATTGATCCCCGTCCGCACAAAAAACACCGAAAGCGAATGTTTCCCGCCAAGGCTGTCGAACACAGGCTCCGAAGTCGTGTAGCTGTAACTGTCTACATTTGCCGGATCGAATGGCGTCACAGTAGGAAGCGTCGCATCGGCGCTCAAATTTGCCGCATTGATGTCGAAGCGCGTGGTCGCTTTCGGCTCGATCTCGTTGCGCGGCACGAAAAGCGGCTCGATCGTGCCGCCGGAACTCGGAATAAACCCGGTATCGTCGGCCTTGTACCCAAGCACCTGCTCCCCGGTAGGCGTGACGATGTAGCCTGCCTTATTGATATCCAACTGCCCATTTCGGGTATAGGCCGTCGTGCCGTCATAGCGGCGGATCACGAAAAAACCGTTCCCGTTGATCGCCACATCGAGCGGATTGTTGGTCGTATTCAACGGACCTTCGGTGAACTTCTGATACACCGCGGCCACCCTCGAACCGATGCCGACCTGTATCGACGAAGTCGCGCCGGTAAGCGCCGAGGCATAAACATCGGCAAAAATGGCGTTGCCCTCCTTGAAACCGACCGTACTGGCATTGGCAACATTATTGGAAATGACGTCGAGCGCGCGGGAAGACGAATTCAAGCCACTCAATCCCTGTTGGAAACCCATGATTTTTCTCCTTGTTTTACAGGATCTGTCTAATATCGCCGAGCTTGAATATGCCCAGCGCGCCTACTTGCAAATCGGCGCCGCTCGGCCCGCGGATCATGCTCGTCACAAATCCGAATTCCAGCGTCTTGCCAGTCACCGGCTTGCCGTCCAGGCTGGCCTCCATCGTCACGCTGTAAGCGCCTTCCGCCGCCTGTGAACCATCGGCGGCCAGGCCGTCCCACATATAGTTATGGCCGCCCGCCTCCACATTCGTCAGCTCGATAGTCGCCACCGGCAGGCCGTTGGCATCGCGCACGGTCAGTGTCACCATGTCGGCGGGGCTGTCCAGTTCAAAGCCGCCTATCGCGCCCGCCTCGGTCAAGGTAAGCCCCTTGCCTTCGACCAGCACTCCGCGCCCAACCAGCGCGGCATTGTCCGAAATCTCCTGGGTGCCGAGCAATGACGTCACCATCTTATTCAAGCGCTCGATACCATCCACCGTGCTCATCTGCGCCAGTTGCGACGTCAGCTCCGCGTTCTCCAGCGGATTCATGGGGTCCTGGTTGCGCAACTGCGTAGTAAGAAGCGTCAGAAAACGGCTCTGCTCGCTTTCCGTTTTTTGGCTGCTCGATTCCTGGCGCCGCAAATTGGCGTAAAAATCCGTGGTCTGCGAAACCGTATTGTCGTAAGTGCTCATTTATTTCTCTCCTGCTGGCGGATGATCTTGCCTGCCGGCACTTATTGGCCGATCTGCAAGGTACGCTGAAGCAAGGTTCGTGCCGTGTTCATCACCTCGGCGTTGTTCTGGTACGAACGAGATGCGGAAATCATGTTCACCATCTCCTCGACCACGTTGACATTGGGCATCTCGACATAACCATCCTCACGGGCGGCGGGGTTGTTCGGCTCATAAACCAAACGCATCGGCGCGGCGCTCTCGACCACCTGCGTCACCCGCACCCCGACCGAGGCCGGCCCGGCATCCGGCAATTGCCGGGCGGCAAAAACAACCTGCTTGGCCCGGTAGGGACTGCCATCCTCAGATGTAACGCTATCGGCGTTGGCCAAATTGGAAGCCGTTGTATTGAGGCGCATCGACTGCGCAGTAAGCGCCGAGCCGGCGATACTGAAAACGTTCAACATATTGCCGTCCATGGCTTTTGCTCCTTCGTGTTTCACCGGCCCGCCACGGGACGGGACGCCGCCCCTACTGGCCGGTAATAGCCTGCTGCATCGTTCGCAGCAGACCGTTGATAAAAGTAATGCTGGCTTCGTAATGCACAGTGTTTTCGGCAAAAGCGGCGCGCTCCGCATCCATGCTCACCGTATTCCCATCCACCGCCGACTGCCATTCGCTGCGGTAGCGCACGAAAGCATCCACCGGCGTCCCCGGCTTGCTCTCCAGATGCCTGGCATGCGTCATCATCAAAGCCAGCGGCGGCCCGCCCCCCTGCCGCCCGCCCAGAGCCGCCGACATCGCCTCGCGGAATTGCAAATCGCGGGCCTTGAAATTCGGCGTATCCGCATTGGCAATATTCGACGCCAGCAATTGCTGCCGGTAGGCCTGAAGATTCAGCGCGGTTCTATGGACGGACAAATCGCGTTCGAGAAGGTTTTTCATCGTCTCCCCCAATATCGCACTTTGCAATGCATAATTCATGCCAGCTAATGCGAGGCACTATGGCTTGATCGTAAGAGCGATCCTAATCTCGCTTTTCTCCCCGCATTGCGCGAATAAGACCGCGGAATACCCGCCAATTCATCATGAAAACTGCCTGGAAATGACATGACCTTCCAATGGGAGTATCAGCATCAGCTAATTCGTGAAAAAACACCGGAATATTCCACCCTTGGCGGAGCAAAACCGGCAAAAAAATCCCCCGCAAAGCATTCCGGCATTACAAAAAAACATTTGCCGGACAGGTAAAAAGTCACACTTTATCCGGCGCAGGCCGGGAGAAATTATTCGGCATTTCAAAAAGCCAGAAACACGCCAATATCCACGCATTGCGCCGAAAAACCTTCCCCCCATTTGCACGGCAATAGCAGCGCCACATTACGGAAAATACGGATATTCGTGATCAACTCACGCAAACCGAAGGCGGCTAGAATCAGCAATAGAGAGATTTCGCTTCCCCCTCCCTTGAAGCGAATAAAACGAGGAACACCAAACATGAAGCGCCGCACAAAACCAAGCCCTGCCGCACAAGTCATCGCCATCACCCTTTTAGCCGGAGCTTGCGGTACAGCGTCCGCCGAAATCATCTCTAATATCAGCCTGGATGCCCAATCCATCAAAGATTCGTTCAACAGCCTGAACGGCAATACGGGCATCCATTTCATCCTGGGCAGCAACGACATTGCCAACGACCCCAATGCCAAATTCGCATTCGCCGACATCGGCGCCTACGGCGCCAACCATGGCGGCAAATATCCAAACCCCTCGTTCTGGACGTTTTGCGTAGAGCCGGACCAAAAATCCTATGCCTACACCTCGACAGCGCAGCTCAACTACTCCAACGGAATGAGCATGACGACCAGCGGCACGGCCCTGACGGTCGGCGCGGCATACCTCTACGCAATGGCGGCATCAGACCAAATGCTGGTGACATCCAATGCCGACATGAGCACCCTGCAAAGCGCAACCCGCTTCCTGATGGGCGACATGTACGCAAGCGAATCCAGCACGAGTTGGAACAACAACCCCTACCTGAAAGACTTGCTGGCAATCAACGGCGCGGACTATTGGACGACCGTATACAACCCGGACGCCTATTACAGCGAAATCGGCAACTACAGCGTTTTTGTGATGAACGTAAGCTCGTACAACGGCTCGCCGGCGCAGGATTTTCTCTACTTCGCCAACGCCTACGAGGCCTACAACCCGCCGGCCGTACCCGAACCCGCAAGCTGGGCCATGATGCTGGCCGGGCTGGCCGTGGCAGGCGCTACCGCGCGGCGCCGCCGTCCAGCCTGAGCGCCATTTCCAGAAAACACGCACAGCGTTTCATACTGATTCCGGGTCTGCCCCAATGCCTGCCCAGAAAGCCCGCCGCGTGTGCGGCGGGCTTTCCTGCCGCACACCAGATCGATCAACTGTTTCAGAACTTCCAGCCCAGCCTCGCCCCGCCGGAGACGCCTTCACGCTTGCCCGCATAGCCTTGCAGGCCGAACTCGATGGAAAAGCGGTCGTGATCCTTGGGATGGAGAACCATACCGATTTCGCCGACAAAGCTGCTGCCGCGCGGATCGGGCACATCGATTTCGCCGTCGATGCTGCGGGCATGGGCGCGATGATCGAACTCATACTCATAGGCCAGCCCCAGATACCACGCGCTGTGAACATCCTTAGTGCGGGTATAGCGGCCGCCCGCGCGCAGACGGTGAGAATTATCGTCCATGAAGCGCACCCTTTCCCTGCCCTTATTCAAATGGACGGTCTTGCCGTTCTGCCTCACCCAGTAATAGCGCAGGAAAGTATCGAAACCGTTGTGTTCATCGGCCTGCCATTCATAGCCCGCGCCCAGGTGCGCCCCAAACCACGGCACATCGAGCTTGTACTTGGCGAATTCCCCATCCACATCGTCCAGGTCGCGGGAGCGGAATCTGTTTTCCTGCCGCCCGCCGCGAAGCGAGCCTTCCAGGCGAAAGCCCTTGTCCCAACGCTGGCGCACCATCAGGCCGATGCCATAGTAATTCATGGTGCCCTCGCCCTTCATGTTCGGGTGGCTGGGATGGCCGAACTTCCCATGAACATCGTATTCGCCGTAGCCTCCCTCGAAAAAGCCGCCGATGAGCAAAGACTGATCTTCCTTTTCGCGCTTCACGGCCTCGCCCGCGACCACGGTATAGCCCTTGTAATCCACGTTTGAGCCGGTATCGATGCGGACAGAAGCAAAGTCCGCTCCGCCGAAAAAGGCCCGGTTTTCGCCGTGGCGCAAGCCCAGGTCGGCCTGCTGGTAGCTATGATCGGCCAGCCAGTTCGCGTTCTGCCCCAAGAGCGCCAGACCGGCAATGCGGCCTTCCGCCAGGATGCGCGCTTCAGGCGCGGGCAGCGGCGCATCGAGAAGACGGGCGACGAGCCGC
>JAIRWW010000109.1 GCA_031268685.1 Azoarcus sp. | reverse complement strand
ACATGAACGAAAGGCAGGTAGAGCGCCGCATCCGAAATAAGGTCCGTCAATTCGTTGAGATAGGCGCCCAGCGGCGATTTCTGGTTGAATTCACGCGCCAGCATGCCATCGATGGCGTTCAGCGCCATGCGCAGGAACATCCACAGCGGCACGAGCAAAAAGTAAGCGGGTTCCTCATCTCCTGCCAGACAAAGCCATCCTCCAATGAGCAGCGAGACAAACATTGCAAAGAGCGTCACCACGTTTGCCGTCACGCCTACGCCCGCCAGACGTCGCGCCAGCGGACGCAGCAAGCCTTGGAAGGCAGGCTTCAATTGGTAGATGGAAATCATAGGCAAAGCAATGGGCTTGGAAGACAGGTTTTAACTGTGGAAGTCACGATTCTAACCGAGGAAAGCTATTATAACTTCAGCAAATGCCGGGCATTCGGCGAGCGCGCCTGACGCCAGGGCGATTGCATACGTAAATATTATAAATTGCATAAATTCAGATTTGATCAGATAGTTCCCGGTATTTGAATTTTCATGCAAAGCATTCACTTTGTTGGGGGGTATTTAGTCATATGGCTTCTCCCGCAAAAACAAAGGATGCAAAGCTTTGGAACGAAAGCTGGGAAGGAATCGGTGTGTTCCTGCCCTGCGCCGCCACTGCCTTGTCGGAGAATTACTACGGGAAGGATATGAGTGGACAGCAATATATTGTGTATGCTTGGCACAAATAAGATACAATTCGCCTAGCCTTGCTACACATGTACACTTATCGAAACAGCGATCAATGTACAGAGCGCTGACAGCTTCATGGGTGCAGCGGTACACGGCAATTGGAGCGTCAAGGAAAACCTTACTTGCTGATGTGTTGGGGTGGAACGTCGCTTGCGGTGTTCCAAAATTCTTTTGGAGGAAGTCAGGATGGCTGCGGGGTGACAGCACGTTATTAAAAAAATTGAACGTGAGCGACTATGCTGGCGCTGTAGATCAATTTCCGCTTTGGAACAAAGGAAATGGAAAAGTGCTTCCTGGTTTGATAACGCGCAGAGCCAAAGAAAGATCTCTTTTTTTAGAAGGATAATTGCGATGAAAATCATCAAAATCCCAACAACGCTTTGCATGCTTCTTCTTTGCTTCGTGGGGGCCAATGTTTCAGCTGAGGATTGTAGTATTATCGAAAAACAGTCTGACATGAACCGCTGTTATGCAGACGAATATAAGGCTGTGGATAAAACGCTCAATAATGTCTACGCATCTTATAAAGCCACGTTGAGCGAAGACCGGAAAAAATCTCTCACTAACGCACAGCGCGCATGGATGAAGTATCGGGATTTAACATGCGATTTCGAGGTCTTCAATTCAAAAGGAGGAACTATATTCCCAACGGTTTTTAGCATGTGCCTGGCGGAGAAAACACGTTACAGAATCGAAGAAATCAAGAAACTGAGTGTTTGCGAGGAGGGCGATCTCTCCTGCTGATTGGGGGCAACATTCGCCTATATGACACGGGGTAATGCATTTAGCTGTCCGCTAGGGCTAGGCTTGCTTGCCCCAATATTGGCAAGAGATACCGTTCGCCTTGAGCTTGTCGAAGGGCATTTCTCATGAAATCAACAGTTTCAGCCAAGCTTAGCCTCAACGCCTAATATCGCTCGGCAGCAGAAAATGGACTATATGAACAATATTTGGGCTAATGGACAATTTGGGTTGAAAAGAGCAGCGGCGGCTTCGAGCATGGCGTATTTGTCCCGGTCGTCGACTGATATTCAGGCCGGGCAGGAGATGCCAACCAGGGCGCGGCGCGGATTGGCGCAGCAAAGTCGCGCAGGCAGCGCGCGATCCGGGAAATATACGCTCATGCCGGGCTGATGAACCCGAATTCCCGCTGTTGTGGCGCGTGGCCGCGACAGCGGGGAAGCACTTTTATTCTTCCGTTTTCCGCTCTGCTTCATCTACGGCTTGTTCTTTCTTTTCGGGGAAAAGAAAAGAGGCGATTACGCCGCCAGCCAGCATGCCGAGTACGATGGACAAGCTCCAGCCCGGCGAGATATTGAAACCCGTGTCGCCGATGGCGTGATTCCAGGACTGCAACGCCATTTTCGCGCCAATGAAAAAGAGCAGGCCGATGACCGCTTTTTCAAGGTGCACCAGATATTTGGTGAGGGCGGCGAGCACGAAATACAGGCTGCGCAGGCCCAGTATGGCGAAGATCATTGCGGCATACACGAGTAGAGGCTCTTGCGTTACGGCAATGACGGCTGGCACCGAGTCGAAGGCGAAGGCGATGTCGGATGTCTCAATCGCCATCAGGCACAGAAAGGCCGGAGTGGCATACAGGGCGCCCTTGCGGGTTACGCTTGCCGCCGCGCCGCCGTTATTGTCATTGCCAGTTTCGAGCAATTGGCGCTGGCGCACGAAAAACCGATCCAGATGCAGCTTTGTATAAACCGGAATTAGTTTGCCGGTTAGCCTGACAGACCAGTGGTTTGAGTAATCCTCGATCTCTTCTTCATCGTCGGGCTGTTGCAGCATTTTGATCGCGCTCCAGATTACGAAGGCCGCGAAGACAAAACCGACCCAGGGACTCGCATGGAATAGCCCCGTACCGATGACGACGAAAATTGCGCGAAAGACTAGTGCGCCGATGATGCCGTAGTAAAGAATGCGATGCTGCAAAATTCCCTTGATGCTGAACGAGGCAAAAATCGCCATGAATACCATCAGGTTGTCGACCGAGAGGGATTTTTCGAGCGCGTAGCCAGCCAGGTAAAGATCGGCCCAGTCCTGGCCGAAACGCCCCCATAGGTAGCCATAGAAGGCGAGCGCGAGGCTTACCCAGAACAGCGACCAGCGTGCGGCGTCGATCAGCGTAATCTCGGTGCTTTTCCTGTGGGCAAACAGGTCGAGATAGACCGATACAGCCACTACGGCAAGAAAAATCAGGATCGTTTCCAGCGGGAAACCAAAATGTTCCATCAGTGTTGTTCCTTGGGAAAGAATGCTGCTTTCAGTATGCTGCTTTTCATTGCTCGACCATTTGCACTACGCATAGACGTCCTCCGTTTTCTTCCGAGAACAGTATCTGCGCGCCATCTTCGAGCTTGATCTTATCGCCGGGCGGAACGGTTCGCTTGTTGCTTATGTCTCGCAATCCCGGCAAAGCTTCGTTTACAAAATACCATTCCCCGTTGTGCAGAACAAAATAGCCCACGCGCCGCGCTTGCCCAGGATTCAGGCGCTCGTTCGGAAATACGCGGCGATTGACGTGCCACGGAAAAACGGATTGCCCGGAATAAACCATCAGGCGATGGTTGTCCGGGCGGAAATTGCCTTCTTTGTGCGCGGTATAGAGATTCAGAATCGGCAGCTTGCCTTGGTAGGGCGTCCCGCAATAAGGGCAGCACGGTTTTGTGCTGTTGTCGAACACGAACCATTTTTGCATGCAGGCCGGGTTCCGGCACGGCTGCAACAGGTCTACTGTTTTGACCAGCGCGCTTTCCCATTCGTCGGCTGTCGGGCGGGCGGCGGGTTGGTGCAGGTGGTCGACGAAAGCGCGGCGAATTACGTCGGACAGATAGGGGCCGGTAATCGTGTAGGGCAGTTTCGTTGTGTTTTTCCAGGGCAGCTCGGCGGCCTGGATGTTGGCGGGCTTGACGCGGTTGGATGTGTCCGTCGGGTGTTCGATGAATAGCGCTCGCTCGCCCATTGCGAGATCTTCGTCGCGCTGTGTGTCGTTCATGTCATGAATTTTGTCGCCTCGCAATGGATGGCGAAACAGCAGGTTCATGTAGATGAGCACGGCCAGCGCATGCTGGTCGGTGAGCCGCGAGGGAAGGCAGCGCTTCGGGTCGTGGCGGTCGAGTTTCGCAGTTGCCACGACTTCGGGCGCGAAGAAATCAGGCGTGCCCGCGACGTCGGGCGGAAATTTCTGCGGGACGACCAGCCCATCGAGGTCGATGAGGCAGGCCCGCCCGGTGGAGGGGTCGAGCAGTACGTTTTTGTAGCTGAGATCGGAGTGCGCAAGTCCGGCTGAATGCAGGCGGCGCACGGCGCGGGCAATCATCAGGCAGGTTTTGATCTGCGTCATGCCGTCGCCAAGCTCGCGCGGATCGAGGAATTTCGAGCGGTTTTTGGCGGAGGCGAACCATTTTCCTTCTTTCTCGCGGTTGCGGATGCCCAGTAGCCGGTCATCGTTGCGCGAGCCGTATTTGAAGAAAAAATCTTTGTCGAAAAAGGGGACGACCACGCCGATCCGCCCGCCGTGCTCGACGGTGGCTGTCGGCCATACGAGCAGTTTTTTCAGGTAGTCGCCGCCTTCCTGGTTGAAGATGCGTTCCCGATACGTGCCGGTAATGAGATTGAGGCGCTCGCGTCCCACGACGTCCATCTTGTCGCGGTAGAAGGCGACGACATAGTCTTTGTCGGGGGAGAAGAATACGTCTTTGAGTCCGCCGGATGCCTTGCGCTCGTCAATGTAGCGGACTTGCGAGCCGTCACTGGCTGTGAGCGTGACAATCGAAGCCATATCGCGCCTGTCAGTAAATGATGGCGAGGGTACGATCGTCGTACTCGCCGGAAGCCCAGAAATTCAGCCAGCCGTGCAGGCGCGCGGCGACATCGCCGCCTTCGCGCAGGCTGGCCCCGGTTTCGATGTCTTGCCACAAGGCATCCCATTCGGCTAGCCTGCCAAGTTGTATCTCGCTCGGGAATTTCGGATCGGAGACGCCGTCGGTCATGAGCATAAAGGCGGTCATGTCTTCGACGACGGTGAAACGTAGCCGGCGCAGCAGGGATTCTTGCTGTACTTCTTCGGCGGTCAGGAAGCGCGTTTGTCCGGAGAATTCTCCGCTGTCGGGAACGCCGAGCAGGATCACTTCCTTGTTTTGCCGGTATACGCCGACTGCGCCATCGCCCACCCAGTACGCGGCGCAGAACCAGCGTGTCCCGATCTTGCGGGCCAGCCCGATCAGCAGCGTGGTCGAGAGTTCCCGAATGTTGGCGATGATGTCGTCGCGCGCAGTGGCTTCTTCCTGCAAGGCCCGCGCCGCCGCATGCGCGGCATGCCCAAGCGTTACGTACAGGCTGTTGCGCAGTGTTTGCCCTTCGGCTGTCTCGGGGTCCTGGGCGCCCGCGTTCGCATAGTTTTCGCTTGCCCGCCACAGTTTGTCGCCATCCGAACCGGCCAGTATCCGTTGCATGAAGTCTGCCGCCCGCCGGGTTGCGACTTGCGAGCCGCGCCGCGCGAATTTCGCGCTCCCTGCGCCGTCGGCGACGATGGCCATGTACCAGCCATGGCAGGATTCGATGACGTAATCATCGTCGCAGCAACTGCCCTTGTGCGCATGCGAGCGCCCGCGCCGCCGCGCCGCGACGATTTTTGCTTCGCTGCCCGGCGCCATGCTGTAGGCATCGTCTTCTTTCCAGAAGCCGGTGCTGGGGTCGGAGGGTTTGTCTTCCCATAGTGTCCTGGGATCAGGGTTGACGACGAAATGCAGCGTCCCCGTGCGTATGGGCGCTCCTTCGGTATCTCGGTATTCCACCCGCAGCGCGAACTCCCCGCTGCCCCGGGGCACGCCGTCGATACGCCAGTGCGGCGGCTCGGCGACAAGCCCCGGCAGGTCTTCCGGGAAACGGATGGCGCAAAGCACTGGTTTCGCCGTCCGTGGTTCGATCATGATTTCGGCTCCGAACGTCTCGCCTTGTCGTGCATTTTTTACGCTGAACCGCAGCGCGGGAGATGGTGGAAGTGGCATGGGATTCGTGGCGGCTGGCGCGGCGGGTTTTGCCTCTGCCGGTGCATGGGCCGTTTTTGTTGCTGGCTGGATGGGAGTGGCGGGGGGTTGTATCGCGGGTGCAGGCTCCTGCGTCGAGGAATCGTGCGCCGGTTGAAAAAACTCGGGGGCCTTCGCCGCTGCGGCGTCAGTATCTGGGCCGAATTCCTCGGGCTGCCATTTCTGGGGTTCGCCAGCTCCGGCTTCCAGCGGCGCGCGCGCTTTTTCTTTTTCTTCCACTTCTTTTTTCGCTTTCGCTTCCGCTTCTGCTTTCTCTTTGGCTTCGCTCTCTGCCTTGAATCTGGACCACCAGCCCGCGATGATGTTTTCCAGCTTGTCGAAATCCTTGTTACTGCGATGCACGAACTCGTCCAGCAGCGGCGTTCTTTCGGTTTTCAACACCCATTGCAGGTACGCCAGTCGTTGTTCCTCCATTGTTTCTTTACCCTCGCGCCCGTCCGACATCGAAATCCTCGTCGCCGGCCTGCATGTTCAATTCTCTGTTGCATGTCGGGCATACGGCGGAGCCTGGCCCGCTCACGCACATGATCTGCCCGCAGCTGCACATGGCCAGGCCGAAACGGTTGCCGCAATGCGGGCAGCCCGGCGAGCCTATCAGCCGTTCGGTGCTGATAGTTTGGGCGAGCACGCGCTCGTCGCTCAAGTCGTAATAACTTTGTTCCGCCGGGTACACGCCAGCCAGATGGTAGTTCTCCGGGTTCTTCAGGCCCGGTACGTTGAAGTTCGCGGCGAAACGCTCGTATTTGATCAGATAGGGCAGCTTCGTGGTCTGGCATTTGCCAGCGAGGATCACAAAGTCTTCATCGACGATCGCCGCCTTTGCGATGTCATCTATCTTTTTCATGATGTCGTCGTCGATCTTGGCGAGGCTGACAACTTTGTCCTGGCTTGCGCTGACGCTGCGGCTCTGGCTCGAAACCGAGTGGCTGATCCAGTCGATGAAACGTTTGAAATCGGTGGAGGTCGTGGCATCAAGGCTGAGGACGGTTTCTGTGAACCGCCGCAGCGTTGCCAGCGAGGCATGCCGCCCCACCCCGATGCCGACCAGGCTGCTGCGGCTGGCGAAATTTTTTGTCCAGCGCGCAAGCGCCGGTTCGATATCGTCGGTCGGCTTGCCGTCGGTCATCAGGAACACGATTGGACGCCAGTCGCCTTTGGCCTCGGCGGTGGTGCGTTGCACGTTTTGCTGGATATCGTCCATCAAGTGGTTCATTGCTGCCCCAAGCGAGGTGCCCGAACCGATGGGCAGGCGCGGCGGGTAGAACTGGACGAGTTCGACGAGCGGCGTCAGCGTCCTGGGCTTACCGGCGAAGCCGATGATGCATAGATACGCCGTTTCGAGCGCATAGGGGTCGGTGCGCAGGGTGCGAACCAGTTGTTCCAGACCGTCCTGCATCATGCGCAGGTTTTCGCCCGCCATGGATTCGGAAACGTCGATGAGAAGGTAAACAGGCAAGCGACGCATGATTTTTACGCCTGTATTCAGTGGTTTGTATTGGACTCGATTTGATCTGTACCCACCCGTTGCGCGCTACAGCACTACATTTACTTCGGGCGGAGGCGGCGGCAGGCTGCGCGAGGATGCCGCGCCAACCGACATGCTGCCGCTGCTCACGGTGCTCGATACCCATTGGAAAAACGCCGTGAAGGCGGCGCTGTCCATCGTATCGAGGCTCACGACATTGTCTGTGAGTAGGCGCAGCCCCGCCGGATCGGCCTTGGGGCCTGCCGCGCAGGCAATGATCGAACCGAACGGAAAGGCGCGCACGCGCGGAGCGGTTTCACTGTAGGCAAGCGTGTCGGTCGGTTTGCCATCGGTCATGACGAACAGCAGCGGTGCCCAGTCGCCTTTGTATTCAGGGGTTGAATGGCGCACTTCCGCGTGCACGCGCGCCAGCACATGGGCCAGCGCCTCGCCCAGGAGCGTCGCGCCCGAATTCGGGCAGATGATCTCGGGCATTGTCACGTCTTCGAGCGCGGTCAGCGGCAATACATCTTTGATCAGCGAGTCGAAGGTCGTCACCGACAAATGCACAGCCTCGATGGCGTAGGGGTTTTGCCGCAGCGACGTTTGCAGGGCGCGCAAGCCGACGTTGACCGATTCGATCGGTTCGCCGCGCATGCTTCCAGAGGTGTCGATCAGCAGATAAACCGGCAAGCGTCGGGAGGAACTCATCGTTTTCTTTCGACCAATCAGGAGATGGGTTACAAAAACAAAGACAAAGTTTTCTTCTTCCGGGAGAAGGAGGAGAAGGATTCAAAGCAGAAATATTCAAAGCGCCACATTGACTTCAGGCGGCGGCGGCGGAAGTTCGGAGAGGCCGCCAATATCTCGTTTGGTCAGATCGAGTTTCTGGCTCGATACGGACACCGAAGCGCTCACCCATTGGAAAAAAGCCTTGAGCGTATTTGAATCGGCAGTATCCAGAGAGACCACAGCCTCGGTAATTTTGCGCAATTCGTCAGGCTTGGCGGTCGGGCCTGCCGCGCAGGCGACGAGAGTGCCGACCTTCACGCGCCGCAGCGCCTCGATGCCACGGTTCAGGTCGTCGGTTGCTTGGCCGTCGGTGAGGAGAAAGCACACCGGCTTCCAGTCGCCCTTGGCCTCGGCGGACGTTTTCCGGACATCGCGCTCGACGCAGTCGGCCAATAGCGAAAGCGCTTCGCCCAGCGCTGTTGTGCCGCTGGCGCGCAAATCTGGAATCTGGAACTGAACAAGCTCGGTCAGGGGAACCGTTTGCGTGGCTTTGTCGGAAAATGTAATTACCGATAAAAACGCGGTTTCGAGGGCGTAAGGGTCAGAACGCAATGCCGAAACCATGGTTTGCAGGCCGACCTTGACTGCTTCAATAGGTTCTCCAACCATGGAACCGGATGTATCAATGAGCAGATAGACGGGCAGGCGGCGCATTCTGAACCCTCCTTTTCGGGACTGACGGACAAGGCTTCAAAATCTACCACACATTCGTCTTTATCGAAAACTAACTCCGGTTGGAAACCTCCCCCTTCAGGGGGATAATCACGCACGGGAGGGGTGTAAGCCCGCAGCAGCCTTGTCGCCCGGTTACGGGCGTGGATTGAAACAAATTTGTTATTATTGCGCTCGCGGTTTTCGCAGAGCGGCAATCGCGGGCGGCGCCAGGGCGCAGCCGCAAGCGGATTCGGGTCATAGCCGAATAGAAGAAAAAAACAAGAATGTACTGAAAAGAGGTCGCTTTATGGCAATCAGTCTACAGAAGGGCGGCAATGTCAGCCTTACAAAAACCAGCCCTAATCTCAAGAGCGTCCTGATCGGGCTGGGCTGGGATGCCCGCGCGACCTCGGGCGCGGATTTCGATCTGGATGCGAGCGTCTTCATGCTTGCCGCTGGCGGCAAGGTCCGTTCGGATGCCGATTTCATTTTCTACAACCAATTGCGCAGCTCCTGCGGTTCCGTCGAGCACACCGGGGACAACCGCACAGGCGACGGCGATGGCGACGACGAGGCCATCAAGGTCACCCTCGACAAGCTGCCAGCCAGCATCGAGCGTTTGGTGATCGCTGTCACCATCCATGATGCGGAAGCGCGCCGCCAGAATTTCGGCATGGTCAGCAGCGCCTATATCCGCCTCGTCGATCTCAATGACGATACTGAAATTGTGCGCTTCGATCTCAGCGAGGACGCTTCGGTCGAAACTGCGATGATTTTCGGTGAAATGTATCGCCACAACAGCGAATGGAAATTCCGCGCCGTCGGCCAGGGTTATGCTGGCGGCTTGCATGCGCTGGCCACGGCGCATGGAATAGACGTGCAGTAGCGACGTGCAGTAGCTTTTAACCCCCTTTCACCTCCTACTCTCACCACAAGGGAAAAACCAATGGCAATCAGTCTGCAAAAAGGCGGCAACATCAGTTTGTCCAAGGAAGCTCCGGGCATGAAGAAAATGACCGTCGGCCTGGGTTGGGATGTACGCGCCACCGATGGGGCGGACTTCGACCTCGATGCGAGCATCTTCCTGCTCGGCAGCACGGGCAAGGTGCGCTCGGATGCCGATTTCGTTTTCTACAACCAGCCGAAATCGGTGGACGGCAGCGTGCAACACGGTGGCGACAACCGCACGGGCGAAGGCGATGGCGATGACGAATCGCTCGAAATCGACCTCGACAAAGTGCCGCGCGACGTCGAAAAACTCTCGGTGTGCGTGACCATCCACGATGCCGAGGCCCGGCGGCAGAATTTCGGCATGGTCTCGCACGCCTATGTGCGCTGCGTCAATGCCGACTCGAACACCGAGGTGGCGCGCTACGATCTCTCCGAAGATGCATCGATCGAGACCGCAATGATTTTCGGCGAGATTTACCGCCACAACAACGAATGGAAATTCAAGGCGATCGGCCAGGGTTTTGCCGGCGGTCTCGCTCCCCTTGCCAAGAGTTTCGGCGTCAACGTCTAAACGTTTTTGTTTTTTCACTCTGCGGGATGGCCTGTGCGTTCCACAGGCCATTCCTGCCTTGCCCCTCCACAGGCGCTTACTGGAATCCCATGCCCACCTTTACCATTACAGGCGATATCGACCCATTCCTGCACGTCTCCTTGCGCAGAGGCGAGGTCATTTTCTGCGAATCAGATGCGATGGTGATGATGGAAGATGCGCTCGATCTCACCAGTTCGGTTCAGGGCGGCATCCTTCAGGCGGTCGCGCGGCGGCTCGCCAACGGCGAATCGTTTTTCCAGCAGCGCATCGAAGCCAAACGTGGCGACGGCGATTGCCTGCTCTCTCCTGGAACGCCGGGTTCCATCCAGATACTCGATCTGGGGCCGAGTCAGTACTGCCTGAGCGACAGTGCCTATGTGGCGGCGACCGCTGAGGTTCAGATCACCGCGCGCATGCAAAACATCGGCACAGCCCTGTTCGGCGGCACCGGCGGTTTTCTCATCGGCCAGACGAGCGGCGTCGGTCAGGTCGCCGTCAGCGGTTTCGGCTCCCTCTTTATGATCGACGCCCACCCGGACAAAGACACCATCATCGACAATGGGCACGTCGTAGCCTGGGACAACACGCTGCGGTACGAAGTCGGCACCGCGACCTCGAAGGGCCGGAACTTGCTGGGCAATCTGGTCAACAGCGCCACCAGCGGCGAGGGCCTCATCTTGCGTTTTCGTGGCAATGGCAAAATTCTGCTGTGTTCGCGCAACCAGCGGACTTTTTTTGCGCAGACCAAGGGAGGCTGAACAGGCAGGCAAAACACCCGGAGTAGTAGTATCCGGCAGCCGCGCAGCCCGAGGCCACGAGCGGCCTTCAACTTTTTCAATGGATCGGCAAGGAGTCTGGAAATGGCAGTCAATCTGCAAAAAGGGCAAAAAATTTCTTTGAGCAAGGAAGCTGGCAGCAATGGCTTGAGCAAGATCGTGATGGGGCTTGGCTGGGATGCGGTCAAGAAAAAGGGATTTTTCGGTTTCCTGAACAAGGAACAAGAGATAGACCTCGACGCCTCCTGCCTGATGTTCGACGACAACAAGGTATTGTCGGATGCCATATGGTTCCGCCAGCTGCGCAGCAAGGACGGCAGCATCCAGCACACCGGCGATAATCGCACAGGCGACGGCGATGGCGACGACGAGCAAATCATCGTCGACCTTGCCAGGGTGCCTGCCAACATCAAGTCGCTGGTATTCACGGTCAACTCCTTCACCGGACAAGATTTTTCACAGGTCGCCAACGCCTTCTGCCGCATCGTCGATGGCAGCACTGGCAATGAACTGGCGCGCTACGACCTGTCCGTGCAGGGCAGCCACTCCGCGCAGATCATGGCGAAGGTGTATCGCCATAATGACGAATGGAAAATGCACGCCATCGGCGAGAACGGCATGGGCCGCACCTTTCAGGAGCTTTTGCCCCAAATCACGCCGCATCTATGACGTTCCGCCTCGCCCGGCTCATGCCATACCGCCTTCCCTGAAGGGAGGCGCGGTATGGCGAACGCCCGGCCCATGAGCGCAGCCCCTGCCGACGCCGCGTCCGCGTCCGCCCCCGCTCCCGCCCCTCTCGCGCCGCTGCGGCAACATCTCATCGCTTTCCCGAACGGTCGTTTGCAACTGACGATCGAAGCCTGCCACGGGGAAGCTGAAGACCTGATCGGTTTCGCCGCGCGCGCCAATCCGCGGCGCGCCTTCCTGTTCCTGAGCAAAATACTTGGCAAGCATTATCCCGCCCACCCGGCGGCAATGGCGGCGATGCATCGATGGCTTGCCGATGGCATTTCGGCGAGCGATGGTCCCATCGTCTTCATCGGCATGGCGGAAACCGCAACCGGCCTTGGCCAAGGCGTCTACGAAGCCTGGCGCGATGCCCACCCCGCCGAAAAGACGCTCTACCTACAGACGACGCGCTATCGCATCGACGCCGCAGCCTGCCTGAGCTTCGAGGAAAGCCATAGCCACGCGCCGAACATCTTCCTGCACCTGCCGCGCGACGCGGCGCATCAAGCATGCTTTGCGGCAGCGCGGCGCGTCGTACTGATCGACGACGAACTGAGCACCGGCAACACCTTCGTCAATCTGCTGCAAGCACTGCGCGAAGTCATGCCTCGGCTCGCTGCCGTGCATCTGGCGACGATCTGCGATTTCATGGGTGAAACCCGTCGCCGCGAACTGCGCGCCCGCATGCATCTGCCCTGCTCGGTGACTGCCGCCATCCGTGGCGACTGGAGGTGGCAGGCTGCCGATGGCGATGCTCTTGCCCTTGCCGCCAGCGCAGCGGCGCAATGCAACTACGGGCATGAAGTGCGGCTGACCGACAATGGCTATGGCCGCTTGGGCCGTGCACGCCGCTTCGACCTTCCCGCCGCGCTCGAACGCCGTCTCGCCGCCGAGCGGACTGAGGGGCCGACCCTGGTGCTGGGCTGCGGCGAATTCATGCATGCATCCTTCGTCCTCGCGCGCGCCCTTGCCGCACACGGCGTCGACACCGCTGTGCAGGCGACGACCCGCTCGCCAATCCTCATTTGGGGCGATGTGCGCCACGCTCTGACAGTGCCCGACCCCTATGGTGAAGGCGTACCAAATTACCTTTACAATGTCCGCCCAGGTCAATACGGGCGCGTGCTCATTTGCCACGAAACCGCAGCGAACCCGGCGCTTTACGAACTGGCGCGCCTCGTCGGCGGACGCCTCATCCAGTTTCTTCCTGGGGACTATGCTGAAGAAATTCCTGTTCGCTGATCTCGACGACACACTTTTCCAGTCGCGGCGAAAATGTCCGCCCTGCGACGGCCTCGTTCCGGTCGCCTACCTCAAGGACGGCAGCGCCCACTCATTCGCCACACCGGCGCAAGACAATCTCCTTGCCCTGTTTCAGTGCGAAATGACAGTCATCCCGGTTACGGCGCGCAATGCCGACGCCTTCCAGCGGGTTCGGCTCGATTTCCCGCACGGCGGCATCATGGATTATGGCGGCATCATCATCACGCCGGATGGCCGCCCGGATGCGCACTGGCTCGAACGCAGCGCGGCGCGCGGCGCGCACTCCTTCGCCGCTCTGGATGCGATGCTGCACCAGATTGCAGCGCATGCCGCAGCCAATGGCGCGGCGGTGCGCGCCCGCCTCATCAATGATTTCGACATCCCCCTCTACCTCTGCGCCAAAAGCCGGGAAGGCGACGAGCGCGCGCTCGATGCCATCGAAGCTGCTGTACGCCGCGACTGCGGCGAAGGCGGACTGCCCCTGCGCGTGCATCGCAACGGCAACAATCTGGCGGTGCTGCCGGACTGGCTCGACAAGCGCCACGCCGTCGAATACATGATCGAGTGCCTGCGCCGCGAGCACGGCGAAATCATCACCATCGGCATGGGCGACAGCCTCTCCGACATCGCATTCATGTCTGCCTGCGACTATGCCCTGGTTCCGCGCGCGAGCCAGATTGCAACCCGCCTGGAGGCCGCCTGATGCGCTTCCACGGCTCCTACCGTCCGGACGACGTCGAATTCCTCCTCAAGCCCATCGGGATTGCCTTCATCGAAGATAGCGCCCACAAAGAGGCGCTCATCCAGTCCGGCCAGCGCCACTACAGCGAGATGCTCTCCCCCGAACGGCTGCCCTCGGCGCACTACATGGCGCTTTTCCGCCGCGCGCACGCAGCCAACCGCGAGCGGCTGGCGCGCGACTGCCTGCGGCTCACCCGCCTGCTGCTCGAACACTACGGCAGCGGACTCACACTAGTATCGCTGGCGCGGGCGGGCACGCCGGTCGGCGCCATCGTCCGCCACCTCGTCAGCCGCCTGCATGGCATCCACCCGGCGCACTACTCAGTCTCGATCATCCGCGACCGCGGCATCGACACCGTGGCGCTGCGAGAAATTCTCGCGCGCGGCCACCCGCCCGACAGCATCGCCTTTATAGACGGCTGGACTGGAAAGGGCGTCATCAGCCGTGAATTGTCCGGAGCCATCGCCGCCTTCAACACACAATATCGCCTGCGCATCGACTCCGGACTCAACGTCCTGGCCGATCTGGCCGGCAGCGCCGCCCGCGCCGCATCGGGCGAGGACTACCTCATCGCCTCAAGCATTCTCAACGCGACAATCAGCGGTCTGGTCAGCCGCTCCATCCTCAACGAAGCCATCTATCCCGGCGACTACCACGGCTGCGTCCACTTCGAGCAGTTCAGCGCGCACGATCTGTCGCGCTGGTTTGTCGACGATGTCGTCGACGCCGCAATGGATTTGCACAAACGCGAAGGCGAGCCGCCGCCCGACGAATCCTCGCCCGCCGAACGGGTCGCCATATCGCGCGCCTGCATGGCCGCCACGCACAAGCGCTACGGCATCATCGACGAAAACCTCATCAAACCAGGCATCGGAGAAGCAACGCGCGTGCTGCTGCGCCGCGTTCCCGAGCGCGTCGTCGTGCGCGATGCGGCCGACGAGCGCGTGGCCCACCTCCTTGCACTGGCCGGAGAAAAGCAGGTTCCTATCGATCTCGATCCCGCCTTGCCATACCATGCGATCTCGATCATCAGGAGCCATCGAAATGCGTGACGCAACCGAACTGGGCGCCAGCCTGTACATCCCGGCCACGCACCCGGATCTTTCACAAGTCGCGTGCGGCAAAAAACTCTCCGAAGTCCGTTCCGTCATTTTCTGCACAGAAGACTCAATACGCGCCGCCGAATTGCCGCTTGCATTGCGCAAGCTGGCCGAATCCCTGCCCGTCCTGCATTGCACCGCGACGCAGATGCGCTTCGTGCGCGTGCGCGATCCGGCAACACTGCGTCAGATACTGGCCATGCCCGGCAGCGACCGGCTCGACGGCTTCGTCCTGCCCAAACTGACAAAGCAAGTGCTCCCCGAGTATCTGCGGCTGCTCAAAGGGCATAGGTATTTCATCATGCCCACAATCGAGACACGAGAAGCATTCGACGAACGCGAAATGATCGCGCTGTGCCGTATCCTCGAAGGCAAAGGCGTGCGCGAGCGCGTCCTGACGCTGCGCATCGGCGGCAATGACCTGCTCTCCCTGCTGGGCATGCGGCGTCCGCGCGGGCGGACGCTATACGAAACCCCGCTGGGGCCGGTCATCTCCCGTCTCGTGACCACGTTCAAACCGAGCGGCTTCAACCTTAGCGCGCCGGTATTTGAATACCTCGACGACCCTGCCACTCTGCGGCGCGAAGTCGAAGAAGACCTCGCCTACGGACTGGTTGGCAAAACAGCGATCCATCCCCATCAGGTTCCCCTCATCCACGACTGCTATCGCGTCCATGCCGCCGACCTCGAAATGGCGGATCGCATTTTGTGCGAAGACGCGCCAGCGGTATTTCGCCTGCACGACGCAATGTGCGAACCCGCCACGCACCACAACTGGGCAAGACGCCTGCGTCTGGCCGCCTCCTGTTATGGTTTGCACACGGCGAATACTTCTTCCGCCCTGGCATGACCGCTACCTTCACCCGCAACAAACTTTCCGCCGGAGTATGACATCATGCAACTTTCCCGAGGCCAACGCAGCAAACTCTCCGATCTGGGGCTGGCCGATGCCCCGTTCGCCATCGAACTGCAACTCGACGCGCGCGGGCTGAACGTCGACGTCTCCTGCTTCGGCCTGGACACCGCCAAACGTCTGTCCGATGAACGCTACATGATTTTCTTCAACCAGCCCGCCTCGCCCTGCGGCGGCGTCAAGCTGGCGGGCGGGCGCTTCGAGATCGACCTGAGCCGCCTGCCAACGACCATCGATTCGCTAACGCTCACACTGGCGCTCGACGGCGCGGGGCAAATGAGTCAACTCGGCCCCTGCATGGCCACGTTGTCGCGCAATGGCGCGCCCGTCGCCAGCTATGCATTCGATGGCGGCCACTTCACCGCCGAGCGGGCCGTCATGCTCCTCGACATCTATCGCAAAGACGGCGCATGGCGGCTGTGCGCCGTCGGACAGGGCTTCAACGGCGGGCTGGACGCGCTCGTCCAGCATTTTGGCGGCGAAGTGGCCGGTAAACCGTCGTCGTCCCCCACACCCGCCGCGCCGCCGCCGCCGCCAAGCCAAACCCAAGCCCAGACCCAAGCGCCACAGCCGAAAGTGTCGCTTTCCAAAATTACGCTGGAGAAGCGCGGAGACAAAATCTCCCTCGAAAAACGCGGCAATTCAGCCGGTCACGGGCGCATCGTCTGCAACCTGAACTGGAGCGCGGGCAACGGCGGCAAAAAAGGGCTGTTCGGCTCGCTTTTCGGCGGCGCCAAAGGCATCGATCTCGACCTGGGCTGCCTGTTTGAACTGAGCAATGGCGAAAAAGGCGCGGTACAGGCGCTGGGCAATACCTTCGGCAGCTACGACCGCCCGCCCTACATCCACATGGCGGGCGACGACCGTACCGGCGCGAGCGCCAGCGGCGAATTCCTCTACATCAACGGCGACCACCTGAAGGACATCAAGCGCATCTGCATCTATGCCTTCATCTACGAAGGCGCTGCCAATTGGGGGCAGGCCGATGGCGTCGTCACCGTCACCGTTCCCGGCCATCCGCCGGTCGAAGTACGGCTGGACAATCACGACAACAGCAAAAACATGTGCGCCGTCGCAATGCTGGAAAACGACAGAGGCGAACTCAAGCTCACCAAACTGGCAAAATATTTCGCCAGCCACCCGGCGCTCGACAACGACTACAACTGGGGCCTGCGCTGGGT
>JAIRWW010000106.1 GCA_031268685.1 Azoarcus sp. | reverse complement strand
ACGGGAATGAGGCCGCCCTTGGGCATGGCGCGACCCAGGTTTTCTATCCAGACTGGGATGAATTCTGTTTCTGGCCGCGCTTCGGCCAAGTGGTGCAGGCCGGTCTTGAAGGGCAGCAGTTCATCGCCCGGATTGCGTGTGCCTTCGGGAAAGAGGATCAGCGATTCTCCTGCTTCCAGCGGGGCGAGCATGGCGGCGATTGGTTTGTCCCCGCGCTTTACGTTGCGGTCGATCAGGACGGCGCGGAACACTGATTTGATCAGGTACTGCCGGAATTTGCCCCGAAGCCAGTAGTCCGCTGCGGCGACCGGTCGCGTGCGCGCGCGCAGCGCCGATGGCAGCGAGGCCCATATGACCAGGAAATCGCCGTGGCTGCGGTGATTGGCGTAATAGACTCTCGGCTGCGGCGCGGGCGCGGCATCGAGCCAGATTGCGCGCGCGCCGGTCACGAGTTTCACCAGGGCGCAAAAAAAGGCGGCGGTAATTTTTTCAAGCATTGTGGCTACAGACTCCCAATACCGCCAGCGACATGAGCAGCGCCGCCGCCTGAGCGGCGAAGCAGATGGCTTGCCGGAAAAATAACTGCTGCGTAGCTTTGACGCGGTCGGCCATTGAACGATGGCCGCTGCTTCCATGGTCGTTGCTTTTATGGTTTTTGCGGAAAAGCCGTGTCCGCGTGGCGTCGAAAGCTTTCATCGCTTCGGGCAGGGTATCTTCGCTGCATTGCGCCCATTTGGCGAAAACCGGGCGGTCGAATGTGAGGCGCAAGGCATGGTAGGTCTCGATGCAGGCAAGCGCGGTACTGGCCGCCATGAGCGCAAGGAGGCTCGAAGGCGGGGCCGCGGGGAAGATCGCCAGCCATGGCAGGACGGTTGCGATGAAGAGCAGCCGACTCCAGCCGTCGAGCGTGCGCGCCGCTTCGCAGAGTGAGACGCCGATGAGGGCCTGGGCGCTGGGAAGGCATTCAGTCGCCGGGAATTCGTTTGCTTCAGTGTGCATCTTGTGTCGCCAGATGCGCGAATTCGTCGAGCCGCGCGAGGTTGTCCGTATCCAGCGTGACTTGCGGGCGAGCTTGCCGCAGCAATGTCACGGCCTCCCGGATACTGGCGGCTTTTTCCGCATGATGCAGCCATGCAGCCATGGCGGCGGCGCTGCGTGAATAACCCAGGGCGCAGGCGACCCAGACATCGCGGTTCTGGCCGCGCAGCGCTTCGATGCGGTGTGCGGCGTCCAGCAGGGTTTGCGCTGGAACAGGCGCGAGGTCAAGGCAGGGCAGGCCGTCGTAGTACGCGCTGGCAGGCAGGGCAGGGGCGGGCAGTTCCGCCGTGAGGTCGAACAGCGCGGTTTCGTCGTCGCGCATTCTGGCCCATGCGGCAAATTCGCGCGCCGTGGGCAGGCGTCCCAGCCAGACGCCGTTGGCGACCAGATCGGGGAAGGGGCGGTGGCGCGTCCACAAGCGCGAGTTGATCCATGCTCCAAGCATGTACGGCGCAAACAGCCAGCGGGCGGCAAGCGAATGCCGTCCGTCGTGTTTTTGAAATCCTGCGCTGCCCGCCCAGGCGTAATTGAATGCGACCAGCGCCAGGGACAATGCGGGCCAGCCGAGAGCGAGCCATATGCCGCCCATCGCGAGCGCCAGCGCTAAAACCAGCAGCGCTCCCAGGAAATAGCATGCCGCCAGCGCGGGCCGCTTTGCGTGGTTTGTCTTGCGCAGGGGGGTTTTGCCTGTATCGGGCCAGAGCCAGAGGCAGAGAAGCCCCAGGGCAAGGCCGGTCGGCACGTCGATGAAATGGTGCTGCCATGTGGTCAGCACTGAAATGCCGATCAGGAACGCCCAGGTGTGAATCAGGGCGCGCACGGCACTTGGCGCTTCGAGCATGGAGAATTGCCGCCAGACGATGACGAGCAGCGTGATATGCAGCGATGGAGCCTGGTTGTAGGGCCGGTCGAACTGCGTCAGCACGCTGAAGAGCGCGCCAGTCAGTCCGTCGACGGCGGGGCGTTCGAAGGCGAAATGCAGCGGCCAAAGGAAAAAGCAGGTGACGGCGATCAATTGCGCGCTGAGAAGCCGCAATCCGAGCCGGTTCGTTTCTGCTTTGTCGTGGCAGCACAGGAAGGCGAAGCCGTACAGGAGGTCAATCGACCAGTAAGGGATGATCGTCCAGGGCCAGAGCGGAATGCCGCGCTCCCAGACGAAGTAAAAACTCGTCACGCCGTCCCGCGCGGCGGCGTAATGGTTGGCGGAGCCATAACTCAGGAAAAAAAATGGGCCGAGAAAAACGAGCCAGATCAGGCCGCGCCTGAATGCACCGCGTATCCAGTGGACTTCGGACATGGCTATTGTTGCGGGAGCCGCCGGGCCAGCGAGACGCTGAAAATCCCCCACTCGTCGATGCGTTCCGTGATTTTTTCAAAACCGGCTTCACGCACGAGTTGATCCATTTCTTCTTGCGTGCGGCGGCGCATTACCCAGGCTTGGCCTTCCCGATGACTGGTCAGCGCACGAGCGATCATCTCTAGCTGCGGATGCCAGGGCTGGCCGGTATAGAGCAGGTAGCCGCCGGCTTCGATTGCGTCGTGCAGTCCGGCAAGCGAAGCGGCTACTTTGTCGTTGTCCGGAAAGAGTTCGTAAAGACCCGAGACGATGCCGATCGTGGCTCGCGGTTCGATCGCCGCCAGGCTATCGCGGTCGAAGGCGTCGCCTTTCTCGAACCGGGCGATGTCGTCCAGGCCGCGCTGGGCGATCAAGGCTTGTCCCTGCTGGACATTCAGGTCACTGAAATCGCGCAGCAGGATGGACTCCGGACGCGGGGCGTAGGCCAGCGCGTCGAGCACGTAGCGTCCATGGCCAGCGGCGATGTCCAGCAGTCTGGCGGGGCGGTTTTCCGCGCGCAGCCGGGCGAGCGTCTCGCGCAGCAGCTCTTCGATGTGCAGCTTGCGCTGCCTGATGCCGCGCCAGCCGATGGCGTTCAGGTAGAACCAGTCGACGGCGCGTCCTGCGAAGCCGCGCCCCGATGGAGTGTTGCGGTAAATGTAGTCGAGCGAACTTCCGGAATCGAAGCCTGTGCGGTGGCCCAGAGCCACGCCGTCGGAAAGATATCCGGCAAGCTTCAGGCCGAAGCGGTACGCGCGCCAGTACAGGCCGCGCGGCGACAGGGGCGGCGGCGGAACGGTGAGGGTTTTGGCTTCCTCGAAAGTGTAGCCGTGCCTGTGTTCGTTGCGCAGATTTGGGCGATTGAACGGCGCGGCGAACTGGCGCAAGAGAAAATCGCGGACTTTCTCGACCGCCACTGCGCGATTTTTCTCCCCGAGGGTGTCGTGGTAG
>JAIRWW010000050.1 GCA_031268685.1 Azoarcus sp. | reverse complement strand
CCATCGCGCGCCTCAGACCGGTAGCCGTGTGATGATGTCGTAGACCGGCCCGAGGACGGCGAGCGCGATCCACAGCATCAAAAGCCCCATCGCCACTGTGAGCGCGGGTTCGATGCTTGCTTGCAAACGTTCGATGGCTTCGCGGGCGTCGCGCTCGTAAAAATAGACGAGTTGGCCCAGGGCGTTGTCGAGACGTCCGGTTTGTTCGCCCAGGTGCAGCATGCGGGTAACGAGGCGTGGAAAGAGTCCGGTGGACTCGAATGCGCTGGCGATGCCTTGTCCGGTGGCGATGTGCGCGCCAGCGGCTTCGATACCGGCGCGGATCGCCAGATTCGGCGTTGCGCGCGCGGCGCTGGCGAGCGCATCGACTACGGTGATGCCGCTGCTGTAGAGCATGGAGATTACGCTGGCGATGCGGGCCAATGCCAGCCGTTGCTTGATGGGGCCGATGAGGGGGAGCCGCAGCGCAAGTGCATGCAGCCGGAGCCGGAATCCGATATGCCTTGCCGCTGCGGTCGAAAGGCTGGCGGCAAGGCCGAGGAGCATCAGCGGTAGCAGCCAGCCATACTGGACGAAGCAGCCGGAAAACCAGATCAGTATTCGCGTAGAGAGCGGCAGGGTTTCGCCGCTGCTGCGAAACAGTGTGGCGACTTGCGGTACGACCTGGGTGAGCGCGACCACGACCGCGCTGCCGAGCAGGACTGCGACGATGATCGGGTAGATGGCGATTTTGCGGGCCTGCGCGCTGATTTCGTCGGCGCGGGCAAGGTCGGCGGCGATCTGGCGCAATACGGAGACGGGGTCGCCTGTGGCTTCGCCCGCGCGCAGCATGCTGCGGAATACTTCGTCGAAGTTTTGCGGATGCCGGGCCATGGCGACGGAAAGCGGCTGGCCGCGTTCGACTTCGGCGCGCAGATCGGCGGCAAGCGCTTGCATGGCGGTATGGGCTTTGCTTTCACCGAGATCGGCGAGGGCATCGAGTATGGGGACTCCCGCGCTGAGCAATTGTTCGAGGTGAAAGCAGAAATGGATCAATTCGCGGCGGGGGATGCGCCGCCGCCGGAAGTGTTCTGCCCAGGCGGCTGCGGGTTTGCCGCCGAGGAATTCCAATCCGCGGCTGCTCAGCCGTGTTTCGAGTTCGCCGAGGCTCGCGGCTTCGAGTTCGCCGCGGATGATGTGTCCGTGTGCGTCGCAGGCGCGGTAGCGGTAATGGCTCATCGCTGCGTAGCCGGTAAGGCTGGGGCGGGCGCGAGCGGCCCGATGATGCGGCGCAATTCGTCTAGCGATGTGCTGCCGTCAAGCGCTTTGCGGCGTCCGTCGTCGCCGAGCGCGAGGCAGCCTTGGGCGCGGGCCGTCCGTGCGAGTTCGGCGGGCGTGGCGCCAGCGGCGACGAGTTCGTCGAGCGTCTCGTCCATGGGCAGCACTTCAAAAATTGCCTGACGGCCGCGGTATCCCCTGCCGCCGCAGGCCGGGCAGCCGGTGGCATGGCCGAGGACGATTTCCTCGCCGCCGCTGGCGGGCAGACCGAGCAAGCGGCGCTCTTCGGCGCTTGCCGGTGCGAGACGGCGGCAGTTTGGGCACAGGCGGCGCACGAGGCGCTGGGCGATTGCGCCGCACAGGTTGCCCGCGAGCAGCGCCGGGCGGATGCCGAGGTCGAGCAGGCGGGGAATGGCGCCGATGGCGGTGTTGGTGTGCAAGGTGGCGAAGACGCGATGGCCGGTCATCGCGGCGCGGAGAGCCATTTCGGCGGTCTTCGCATCGCGGATTTCGCCGATGAGAATGACGTCGGGGTCTTGCCGCAACAGGGCGCGGACGCCTGCGGCGAAGTCGATCCGCGCCGCTTCTCCCACCGCGGTCTGGCGGATGCGCGCCATGGGGTATTCGACCGGGTCTTCCAGCGTCATGATGTTGAGCGCCTCGTCGTCGAGGTGGTCGAGCATGGCGTAGAGGGTTGTGGTCTTGCCGCTGCCGGTGGGGCCGGTGACGAGGATCAGCCCTTCCGGGCGGGCCAGCATGCCCGCGACGGCAGCGTGTTGCGCTTGGCCGAAGCCGATCCGGTCGAGGGCGACGATGCCGCGCTGGCGGTCGAGGATGCGCAGCACGATGTTTTCGCCGTGCAGCGTCGGCAGGGTGGAGACGCGAAAGTCGATGGGCCGCCCGGCGACGGTGAGCGACACGCGGCCATCCTGCGGCGCGCGCGTTTCGGCAATGTTGAGTCCGGCCATGACCTTGAGCCGCAGCGCCATGGGCGGCCAGTGCCCGGCGTGCAGGGCGCGCACTTGGTGCAGGATGCCATCCACGCGGTAACGGATGCGCAGGAAACCGGCTTCGGGTTCAAAGTGAATGTCCGAAGCCGCTGTCTTTACTGCGTCGACGAGTAGCGCATCGACCAGGCGCATGAGCGGATGGGTGGTTTCGTGCCGGGCGGCGGGGGTGGCGGTTTCGAGTTCCTGGAGGATGTCGTCGATGGCGAGACGGTAGCCGTAATGGCGGTCGAGCGCCTCGCGGATTTCGGATTCGGCTGCAAGCGCCGGGCACAGGCGAAGGGATGGGCCGCAATGGGCTGCGAGTGCGTCGAGGGCGATGAGATCCTGCGGATCGGCCATTGCCACTGTAAGCGTGGCTGTGGCTTCGTCGTGGGCGAGCGGTAGCGCGGTGTGGCGGCGGGCTAGCGTTTCCGGAATGCGCGCCAGTGTTGCAGGGTCGATGACCGCCCCGGCGAGTTCCACTGCTTGCCGCCCGAACCGGGCCGAAAGAGCGTCGCGCAGCATGGCCTCGGTGATGAAACCCAGTTCCACGCATACCTGCCCGAAGGGGCGATGTTCGCGGCGCTGTTCGTGCAGGGCGATGCGTAGTTGATCGTCGCCGATCAGTCCGGCGGTGAGTAGGGTCTGGCCGATGGGTGCGGCGGCGGTATATGGTGCGTTCATGGCGTGTCGGAATGAAGCGGGCGCGGGTGCGGCAGTGACGGCAGGGGCGAGGCGGCGGGGATGACGCGCGCCGCCGGGAAGTTGGGTTCGCCGGGAGATGGCATTGCGCGCAGGAAGGCGGCATCCGGCAGCGCCGTGCGTTCGGCGGCGTAATCGCCGCCGAGTCCGGGATGGCGGATAAGGCGCGGGCGCAGGAAGATCGCCAGCTCGGTACGGCGCACGCTGTTTTCCCGCCGGGTGAATAATTCGCCGAGGATCGGCAGCGCGCCCAGGACAGGAATGCGTCCGGTGTCGTAATTGATTTTGTCTTCCATCAAGCCGCCGAGTACGGCGATTTCGCCATCGGCGAGCCGGAGCACAGATTCGATTTCGCGCGTGCGTATCTGCGGGACGCGATTGGGAATGTTCCGGAGTGTGGGGTTGGGGTCGTCCTTGAACCCCGAGATGCTGGAAATGGTCGGGCGCACGCCGAGTGTGATTTCACCGTCGCGCCCGATCTGGGGGGTGAGCGCCATCACCAGCACGACCGACACCGATTGCGGCTTGGTGGTGGCGGTGGTCTTCTCGCGGTCGTTGCTGCCGTATTCGGTGGTCGAGGCATCGACAAGAAAATAAACCACTTCTTCCACCACTTTGAGGATGGCCGTCTGATTGTTGAGCACCGAGAGCCTCGGACTGGAGAGCACCTTGACTGTGCCGAAGGTTTCCAGCCAGTCGAGGCGTATGCCGAGGTTATCCGAGAGATAGGTGACGGTCGGCGTCATGGCAGCGGCATCGTCCGTGCCGCGCGGGCGTATTTCGATCTGTGGCGCGCCGAATCGGCTCCAGTCGATGCCTTGGCGGTAGCCGTCGGCGAGCGTGACTTCGACGATGGTGGCTTCGACCATCACCTGCTGGTGTGCCGCGCCTTGCACGAGGTCAATGAATTCGGCGACCTGTTTGTGCTGGCTGGCGTTGGCGAGCACCATCAGGACGCCGGTTTCGCGGTGGCTGACGACGAAAGCCGTTTCGCCGCCGTCGCTGCCGCCGCCGCCGCCGCCGCAGGCCGGGGAAGCGCCGCCTTTGGCGGATGGCGCGCGCTGTTGCAGGGCTTCGCAGCGCGGCTTGCGGACGTGGCGCTCATGTTCTTTCAGCAGGCTGCGGATGCTGGCTTCGAGCGATTCCCAGAAGTGGTTGACTGTTTTGGTTTCGATGCGGGTGAGCGAAGTGTTGCCGCCGCCGCCGCTGTCGCGCGCGCCTTCTACGGCGCTGGCGCTGGTGGCGATCTGGGTGCTGGTTGCGACAGCGCCGTTCGTGTCGCGCGCGAGATTGACGTAATCGATGCGGTAGGCGCGCAGGAATGGGGTGTCGGGCATTGCGGCGAGGCGGCGTCCGTCGAAGGTGCAATGCAAGCCGGCCTGCCCGCAGATGCGTTCGATCAGTTCCGAAAGCGGACGGTCGAAAGCGCTCAGGCTGACGAGTCCATCGGCGCCGGGGTGGAGGTCGAAGTCGAGCCGCTGGTCGCGGGCGATGGCCGTGAGCAATTGCCCCGCTGGAATCAGATGCACATCTAGTGAGTAGACTGGTTCTGGTCTTGGGGGATGAGCGTCGGCGGGAAGGGCGGGGGCGAGAGG
>JAIRWW010000316.1 GCA_031268685.1 Azoarcus sp. | reverse complement strand
AGACCATTTCGCAGGACCCGCAGAGCGAAACGATCCGCGTCGATATCGGCGGTACTGGCTATTACGTCAAACGTTATCGCCGCGCCGGCAAAAACCCGTTGCGGCGCTGGCTGCTGCGGCCACGGGTGCAGGCCGAATGGGAAAATCTTCTCGCGTTCGCTTCCTGGGGCATCGCCTGCCCCGACGTGGCCGGCCACGGACTGGAGCGCCGAAGGGGTTTCTTTGTGCGCGGAGCGCTGATTACCCGCGAGCAGGCCGGCACCGCCGATCTCGCCCGGCTGGCGCGCGAGCATGATCCCCGCCTGCGCGAACAGGCATGGCTTGCCGCAATCGTCCCGCAGGCCGCGCAAATTGCCCGCACAATTCACGAGCACGGCTTTACGCATAACGATTTCAAGTGGCGCAACCTGCTCGTCGACGGCAAGCCCATGCTTTACATGATCGACTGCCCCGGCGGGGAATACTGGCCGGAACCCTTCCTGCGATATCGCATTGTCAAAGACCTGGCCTGCCTCGATAAAGTCGCCAAATACCAGCTCTCCCGCAGCTGGCGGCTGCGCTTTTTCCTCGCCTACACCGGAAGGCCCCGGCTTGGCGTTGCCGACAAACGCATGATCAAGCGCATCCTGCGGTTTTTCGAGGGGCAGGAATGAGCGGCATGCCGCTTGAAGCCTCAGGGCAAACGCCTGTCCTGACCGCCGCCGGACTGGCTGCGGCCCGCCGCAATCTGCCTTTACCCTGCGCGCTGCGGCTCGGCGACGGCGGCAGTCTCGACCTCTTGCGCTCATTGCGCGTGTTGCCGGGCAAGCGCATTACCGGAGAAGGCATCTGGAACGGGCAGCGGGTTCTGGCGAAGCTTTTCATCGCATCCGGCAGCGCCCGCCACTGGCGGCGCGAACACAAGGGCATCGCCCTGCTTGAAGCGGCGGGCATTCCGACTACGCCGATACTTGCCGCGGGCGCGCTCGCGGACGGCGGCCACTATCTGCTCACCGCCTTCCTGCCCGATGCGTGCAGCCTCGCCAACGAACTGAAGCGCGGCGGCGATGCGCACGCACAGCTGGAAGCCGTCTGCACACGGCTCGGCCAACTCCATGCCTGCGGCCTCGTCCATGGCGACCCGCATCCCGGCAACTTTCTTCTTGATGCGGGTGAGCCGCTGGTCATCGACGGCGACGCCGTGCGCCGCAGCTCCACTCCACTGTCCGGCCCCAATGCCGATGCCGAATTTGCGCACTTTCTCGCCGGACTGCCGCCGGAAAAAACGCTCGATGCGCTAATCGCCGCCTACTGTGCGGGCAATCCCCGCCATACACCCTCGCCCGCCGCCTTGCGGACGCAAATCGAAAAATACCGGCGCGCGCAGCTCACGGATTACCTGCACAAAACCGTGCGCCCCTGCACCCTGTTTGAAGTGCGGCGCAGCGCCCGCCGTTTTACCTCCGTTGGCAGGGACGATGCCGCTGCGCTCGCGCCCCTGCTCGCCGACCCCGACCGGGCAATAGCCTCTGGCGTCCTGCTCAAGAACGGCTATACCGCTACCATCGCCCGCGTCGAAATCAATGGCCGGATGCTGGCCGTCAAACGCTACAACATCAAGAACGCGGCGCATGCGCTCTCGCGGGCATGGCGTCCGAGCCGCGCATGGCATTCGTGGCGGGAGGGGCATCGTCTGCATTTCCTCGGCATCGCTACCCCGATGCCGCGCGCGCTGATCGAAGAACGCATCGGCCCCATGCGCCGCCGCGCCTGGCTCGTCACCGATCACAACGCAGGATGCAATCTGCTCGAACACCTTGCCCCGCATGTAGATGCCTCCGCGCCGCCGCCCGCCGAAAGCGAAGCCCTGCCACGATTTTTCGCCACCCTGCACGCGCACCGCATAGCCCATGGCGACCTCAAGGCCAACAATCTGCTTTGGGATGAAGCGCAAGGCGTCGTCGTTATCGACCTCGACGCCATGACCCAATACACCAGCGCCGCCGCCCATGCGCGCGCATGGCGGCGCGACCGCGCGCGGCTGCTGGCCAACTGGCCGAAGGACAGCGGGCTGCATCGCTGGCTGGACGAGCATCTGCCGCCCGCCAAGGGTCGTAGAAATTCCGGGTCGTAGAAATTCCGGCCCGATCCCGATCTGACGCAGAGACAGGACAGCTCAGGACTGCCCGGCTTTGAGGCGCACAACCTCGCCCACCACGATCAAGGCTGGCGGGGTGAAGTTCGCTTCGCGCAGACGCATGGGAAATTCATCCAGCTGGCTGAAAAGCGACATCTGGCCGCCGAGGGTAGCCTGCCGCACGACGGCGACGGACGTATCGGCAGGCAGGCCGTGCGCCATGAGTTGCTGGCTGATTTCCTCAGCGGCGGCTACTCCCATGTAAAACACGACGGTCTGGCAGGGCCGCGCGAGCGCTGGCCAGTCGAGATCGACGCTGCCGTTCTTGAGATGCCCGGTCGCAAAGGTCAACATCCTGGCATGGTCGCGGTGCGTGAGAGGAAAGCCCGCATAGGCAGCGCAGCCGGACGCCGCGGTGACGCCGGGCACGATTCCAAACGGAATCCCCGCAGCCGACAGGGCCTGGGTTTCTTCGCCGCCGCGCCCAAAAATGAACGGATCGCCGCCTTTCAGGCGCACGACTATCTTGTGCCTCTTTGCCAGCGCCGCCAGCATGGCGTTGATTTGCGCTTGCGGCAGGGTGTGGCGCGAAGCTTCCTTGCCCGCATAGATAATTTCTGCATCGAGCCGCGCAAGGGCAAGGATGCCTTCTCCGACGAGGTGGTCGTAGACGATGGCGTCCGCCCTGGAAATCAGGCGCGCGGCCTTGAGCGTGAGCAATTCCGGATCGCCCGGCCCTGCGCCTACCAGCCAGACCTTGCCATACTGCTGCTCGCCGGAGCCGGAGCCGGAGCCGGAGCCAAAGATTTCGCCGCAAGAGGCATCGGGCCTCATATCCGCCTGGGCGGCGGCATGGGCGGCAATGGCTGCGATCACTTCGGGAGCCTCGCCTGCAACCGCGGCAAGGCGCAGGGCACAGCCCGGATAGCGGCGGCGCAGCGCATCCAGCCTTTCGGGAAGGTCGTCCTTTACATGCCCCCCCCTGGCGAGAAAAACCGGCACGATGGCGATTCGCGCCGCACCGCGCCCGGCCAGCAGAGAGACGGCTTCTTCCAGTGTCGGCGGCATGAACGCCAGGAAGGCCGTCTCGACCGCAAGCGCCGGCTGCTCGCGCGCCAGGGTTTCCCGCAGTGTTGCGAACGGCCCGGCCCAGGCGGGGTCGCGCGCACCATGGCCGAGGAGAATGACGGCATTCACGCGCCTTCCCCGGAAGGTGCGCG
>JAIRWW010000201.1 GCA_031268685.1 Azoarcus sp. | reverse complement strand
ACAATAAATCAGCGCTTCATTTTCCATGATACGGAGGAAAAAGTCCTTTTCCATCCTCTCCCTTTCGGTGGGAAAGGGGGGATGGCGGTATGCGGTGTGGTGAGGCGGCAATCGAAGGTATTCAGTCGAAGATGTCCTGAATGGCATCAATTACCATGCCTGTTCCTATCGTGATTAGCAAAATGTCGCCCGCCACGCGCACATACCGGTGCCCATGAGGTGGCGGCGGTAGTTCCAGGAGCAAGGGTGCTGGCACGTCGTAGTAGACTACGGCGCGCGGCAACGCTAGCCCCCGCGTCCAGGCACGCGCGCCTGGTGCGCAGCGTGAGCCACGGTGGGTGAACCCGGGCGGGCAATTGTGCCTGCCGTATTCGCGCAGGAAATAGTCGTGAGCGACGCGGTGATGGCGGTCTTCAAAATGGGCTGCCCGCGGCGGCGGCGCGCGATGGCTGCTGGCATGATGCGGCGGCAGGGGGGCAGCATGGCGGCGCGGCGGTTCGGCATGGCGACGTGGCGGTTCGGCGTGGCGCTGTTGCGGCTTGGCGGTACGATGTGACGATGGACGGTGGTCGCGTCCGTTCCTGCCATGGTCTGGCGGCGCGGCCAGAACAGATGCGCTGGCGAATGTGCCGATGGCCAGCAGTACGCCCAGCAAGGCGCGCGAGGACATGCGATGTTCCATGATGATCGTTCTCCTGATAATGAAGCCCGCGTTGGATCGGTGTGCCGCGGCAGGCGGTTGTGAAAACGGTCAAGACTGTAACGCGCTTGCCTGGCTGCGGTCTTGTCGCGCATGTATCCATAGGTATGCGTTTGTAGGTTTTGCGCATCAGACCGCGAGGGCGGATCCAGATACTTGCGGGATTGAACATTTGAGCGTCGTGAAAAATTTTCTGACGGGTCTGGCCGTCTGTTCACGTGGCGCGGCTATTCCGCTGCGTGCTTTCGAGATGTTTCCGGTGCTCGGGTAAATGATGGGGCGACGGGGCGACAATCCGATCTATTCGGCGGCCAGCAGCAGCAGCAGTTCAGGATTGGCGCGCATTCCCGGCATTTCCCCTGGTTGGGGCAACGGGCCTGGTCGGGCAGGCCCGGGCGATATCATCTACCCATTTTCATTGATATCCATCTTCAGCGCTGTCATGAATTATGGTGATGAGCCTGCTCTGTGAGGTAAAAACGAGCCTGCCCGATCCCTTGTAAAACGTTTCGATTCGGTATCTGTCAGGGCCGTAATAAAAGGGGTTGAAATTTTTCCCTGTGATATATCCCTTTGAGTCTGTGCCAGGCCCAATCATGTCAAGTACTTGATTTTGCGACATGCCGATACGCAATTGGGTAAATTTGCTTCCTTTCGCGGGGGTTCCGTGAATTTCACCCCGGAAATT
Organism: Azoarcus sp.; assembly: GCA_031268685.1. Classification (GTDB taxonomy): domain Bacteria; phylum Pseudomonadota; class Gammaproteobacteria; order Burkholderiales; family Rhodocyclaceae; genus WRNU01. Next base: position 3,558 of record JAIRWW010000201.1, on the reverse strand, counting down.
TTTCTCGACATCGACGATTTGTATATTGCCTTTAGCGGCAGCCTTTTCGCGCTTCGCTTCTCTACGGCGTTCTCTTGCTTCGCGCTTTGCTTCGGCCGCTTCGCGCTTTGCTTCGGCCCTCGAACTACGCGCGTCACTCTTGCTGGTAGTGCGTTCGACAGCTCCGTCATCTCCTTCCGATTCGACGGCATTGGCGTTGTTCTGTGTGGAACCGCCAGTGCTGGCGCACCCGCCCACCGCCAGTGTGGCGCAAACAAAAAGCACAGGGAAAATACGTAACATGGCAACCTCTTTAAAAAACAAGCAAGTACAGCAATCAATTTGCCATATTTGAATTTAAAATGGGTTTCATTCTTGCCTCGATCCAAAGATCAAAGGCGGCATTCCAAAAATCAAAATATGGCCGTGGTGGATTCTATATATTTTGCAACCACCACGCAAATTTATGGCGGTGATCTGCCACGAATTGGCTTGCGTTCATATCCAGATTCTATGAATAGATTTCAGTGCAATCGCTCTGCCAAACCAGCTAGCGCTTGAAGCGTGGCGGCGTTAGCACGGTATCGCGCGCGCGCGGCAAGATGTTGGGGTAGTCGCGCGAGTAATGCAGGCCGCGACTTTCATGGCGGCGCAGCGCGCAGCTTACGATTAGATCGGCTGTTACGACGAGGTTGCGCAATTCGATTAGATCGTTGGAGACGCGGAAATTGGAATAGAACTCGTCGATTTCGCGCGCGAGGAGCCGTATACGGTTGCGGGCGCGTTGCAGGCGCTTGTTTGTGCGCACAATGCCGACGTAGTCCCACATCGCTTGCCGCAATTCCGCCCAGTTGTGAGCGAGTACGACTTCTTCGTCGGCATTCGTTACTTGGCTTTCATCCCAGTCGGGCAGGGGCGGTATCGGGTTGAGTGGGCGGGAGAGAATGTCCTGCGCCGCCGCTTCGCCGAAAACCAGGCATTCGAGCAGCGAATTCGATGCCAGCCGGTTGGCCCCGTGGAGGCCGGAGCCAGCAGATTCGCCGACCGCGTATAGATTTGGAACGTCGGTGCGTGCGGCGAGGTCGGTGACGATGCCGCCGCAGGAATAGTGTGCGGCCGGCACGACCGGAATGGATTCGCGCGTGATGTCGATGCCCAGTTCCAGGCAGCGCGCGTGGATGTTGGGGAAATGCTCCCGTAGCCAGTCCGCCGGTTTATGGCTGATGTCGAGATATACGCAGTCGATGCCGTGTTTTTTCATCTCGAAGTCGATGGCGCGGGCGACGATATCTCTTGGCGCCAGTTCGGCGCGTTCGTCGTGCGCGGGCATGAAACGCTCGCCGTTGGGGAGCTTCAGCAGTCCGCCTTCGCCACGCACTGCTTCGGAGATCAGGAAGGACTTGGCCCGCGGGTGGTAAAGGCAGGTGGGGTGGAACTGGATGAATTCCATATTGCGCACCCGGCAGCCCGCACGCCAGGCCATTGCCACGCCGTCGCCGGTTGCGACGTCGGGGTTGGTGGTGAAGAGATAAACCTTGCCGGTGCCGCCCGTGGCCAGCACTGTGCTGCGTGCGCTGAATGTGACGACGCGGTCGTTTTCGATATCGAGCGCGTAGGCGCCGACGCAGCCGAGATCGGGCTGGCCGATCCGTTCGCCCAGGATGAGGTCGATGGCGATGTGATGTTCGTAAATGTCGATGTTCGGGTGCGTGAGCACTGCTTCGCTCAGAGTGGTCTGTACCGCGGCTCCGGTGGCGTCGGCGGCGTGGATGATGCGCCGGTGCGAATGGCCGCCTTCGCGGGTCAGGTGAAAGCCCAGTTCCGAATCGTCTTCGCCGTCTTCGCGCGTGAAAGGCACTCCGCGCGCAATCAGCCATGCGATGGCTTCGCGCCCGCGCTCGACCACGAAGCGGGTGGCGGTTGGGTCGCACAGGCCGGCGCCGGCGGTGAAGGTGTCCCGGATGTGGGCTTCGATGCTGTCGGCGGTATCGAGTACGGCGGCAATGCCGCCTTGCGCCAGTGAACTTGCGCTGTCGGCAAGGCTGCGCTTGGTCACGAGCGCAACCCGCATGCGGTCGGCCAGGAGAAGGGCAATCGACTGGCCCGCAGCGCCACTGCCGAGTATTAGTGCATCGTATTGATGATGTGGGTGGGCCACTGGAGCGAACCTGGAGGGGAAAATGCATAATATAGCACGCGCATGCAGCGCCCCTGGGGTTTACCCGTGCCATCTATTCTGAACCAAACAATGACCATGCTGTCTGTAGGACTATAAACGAATGATGGAATGGTGTTTGGCGAAACGGATCGCTCGCTTATACTGCACATCTCGATACAAGCAGAATAATGGACATTCGATGAGCGATCGCGAAATCGACCAGCAGTTGGTGGAACGCGTCCAGAGCGGAGACAAGCAGGCGTTCGGTTTGTTGGTGTCAAAGTACCAGCGCAAGCTCTACAGGTTGCTCGCGCGCTTGGTGCGCGACCCAGCCGAGGTCGAGGATCTTGCTCAGGAGACTTTCATCAAGGCTTACCGTGCTTTGGGAGCGTTTCGTGGGGAGAGTGCTTTTTATACGTGGCTCTATCGGATTGGAATCAACACCGCGAAAAATTATCTTGCTGCGCAGGGGCGGCGGGTGTCGGCGGTGACTGGTATGGATTCGGTCGAAATGGAGGGGCTGGAGAGCGGGGAGCGCCTGCGCGACTTCGATACGCCCGAGAGGCAATTGATGACGCGCCAGATCGCGCAAACGGTCGATGAAGCAATGGCCGACCTGCCTGATGAGTTGCGCGAGGCCATTACATTGCGCGAACTGGAAGGCTTGAGTTACGAAGATATCGCCAATGCCATGGATTGTCCGATAGGCACGGTGCGTTCGCGGATTTTTCGCGCCCGCGAAGCGATTGCCGCCCGGCTGCGTCCACTTCTCGGCACGCGCGCGGATGAGCGCTGGTGATGACGATATGGCAAAGGAAAATGAGTGATGGCTGATATGAGAGAAAAACTTTCGGCAATGCTCGACGGCGACGTCGACGAAGCCACGGCTCGCGCGCTTTTCACTCGCCTGAAGCGCGACGCGGGATTTCGTGATGAATGGGATGCATACTGCTTGCTGGGCGATATGATCCGGGGCGGCGCGCAACCGGATATGAACGGATTTGCCGCCAAGGTGATGTCCCGGCTCGAAGACGAACCCACTGTGTTGGCACCGCGCCGAAAGGAAAACGAAACCGGGCGCCGCTCCTTGCGTCACCGCCTGTTGCCGGTGGCGGCTTCTGTGATGGGTGTGCTGGCGGTGGGTATTGTTGTGGCGACATTTTCCGGCGGTGGAACGGATCAATCCATCCAGGCGGCGGTATCGCCGCCGTCTCCGCAGGAGGGGGCGGGCATTGCCGCTCCCGCTGCCCATCTCGCGGTGGACGGCGCGCGGCGCGACTATCTCGTGGCGCACCAGACGATGGCGGGCGGTCCCATGCCGGCGGCGGTGCAATATATACGGACCATATCGACTCCGGCGGAGGAATGAAATCCATGAAAGCGTCGAAGTCATGGCTCGTTCTTTGGCTGGGCGTGCTGTG
>JAIRWW010000011.1 GCA_031268685.1 Azoarcus sp. | reverse complement strand
GGCGCAGGGCGCGGGAGCATGAATTGAAACTCATCGTCGTCGCCATCGGCCACCGCATGCCCGCCTGGGTAGAAGCAGGCTTCGACGACTACGCCCGGCGCATGCCGCGAGAATTACCGCTCGAACTGATCGAAGTCAAGGCCGAGGCGCGCAATTCCGGCAAGACGCCGGACGCGATGAGAGAAGCCGAAGCCGCCCGCATCGAAGTTTCGCTGCCCGCACGCTGCCGCAGAGTGGTTCTCGACGAGCGCGGAACCGATCTCAGCAGCATGGCGCTCGCCCGCCGCCTTGAAGAATGGCAGCGCGGCGGAGACGATGTCGCCTTCATCGCAGGCGGCCCGGACGGCCTCGCTCCGGCACTCAAGGCAAACGCTCACGAGTCGATCCGCCTCTCCAGCCTCACCCTGCCCCATGCCCTGGTGCGTCCGCTGCTGGCCGAGGCGCTTTACCGGGCATGGAGCATCACCCGGCATCATCCTTACCACCGCGAGTAAATCCCATGCCGGCATTTTCTTCCCATACGCTCTCCTCACACATCTATCTCGCATCGACCAGCCCGCGGCGGCGCGACCTGCTACGCCAAATCGGCGTAAAGTTCGATGTCCTGGTATTCCGTAGCGGCGAGCGCGGCATCGATGCCGACGTCGACGAGACGCCGGAACCGGACGAACCCGCCGACCGCTACGTCCAACGTCTGGCGCTCACAAAAGCGAGCGCCGGAGTGCGCCGCCTGTTCTGGCGCAAGCTGCCCCGCCAGCCAGTACTGGCAGCCGATACGGCAATCGAACTCGACAACGAAATCATCGGCAAACCCAGCGACGCCGAAGACGCCCGAGACATCCTCCTGCGCCTCTCCGGACGCAGCCATCGCGTCCTGACCGCAGTGGCGGTCAGCGACGGCGAACGCATCCGCTGCCGCCTGTCGACAAGCACCGTACAATTCCGTCCACTCTCCGAGAGCGACATCAACCGCTACATCGCCACCGGCGAACCCATGGACAAGGCTGGCGCCTACGGCATCCAGGGCCATGCCGCCACCTTCATCGAAGAAATCCGCGGAAGCTGCTCCGGCATCATGGGCCTGCCGCTTTTCGAGACCGCGGCCCTGTTGGAAGTCTTCGGCTATCCGCTGTAGTAAGCTTCGCGCACAGAGCAAAAACCGCAGTGGTTTTTCCCGGAAAATGCCGCCCCCACCCGATGAGCCATACGCAATGGCGGAAACCAGCCATCATTGCGTATTTCCCATTGGAACCGGATCATGAACATCGAATTTTTACTGAACTTCACCCCGCAGGAAGTGCGGGTCGCCATCGTCGAACAAGGATCGGTGCAGGAACTGCACGTCGAGCGCCCCGCGAGCCGTGGCATAGTCGGCAACATCTATCTGGGCCGGGTAGTAAGGGTGCTACCGGGGATGCAATCGGCCTTCATCGACGCGGGACTCGAACGCACAGCCTTTCTGCACGTCGCCGACATCTGGAACGGACGCCAGAACGGCGACATAGCACGGCCCATCGAACAGATACTCACCGAAGGCCAAAGCGTCATGGTGCAGGCGCTCAAAGACCCTATCGGCACCAAGGGCGCAAGACTATCTACACAAATCAGCCTGGCCGGACGCCTGCTCGTCTACCTGCCGCAAGACAAACACATAGGCATCTCGCAGCGCATCGGCGACGAGAACGAACGCGAGCAACTGCGCGAACGCCTGAGCCAGCTCATACCGCCTGAAGAACCCGGCGGCTTCATCGTCCGGACCATGGCCGAAAACGCTTCCGACGAAGAACTGACAGCCGACATTGCCTACCTGCGCAAGCTGTGGGGCGAAATAAGCACTGCCGGCAAAGGCACTGCCGCACCCTGTCTGCTGTACGAAGACCTGAACCTCGCCCAACGAACCCTGCGCGACCTCGTCACCGGCGACACCAGCCGCATCCGCATCGACTCGCAAGAAAATTACTGGAAAATCCATAGCTTCGCTGCCGAATACACACCAAAGGTCTTACCGCTGCTGGAGCTATACACCAGCGACCGCCCACTGTTCGAGTTGTACAACATCGAGGCCGAAGTCCAAAAAGCGCTCGCCCGCCGCGTCGACCTCAAATCCGGCGGCTACCTCATCATCGACCAGACCGAAGCGCTCACCACAGTAGACGTCAACACCGGCGGTTTCGTGGGCGCGCGCAACTTCGACGACACCATTTTCAAGACCAATCTCGAAGCGACCCAGGCCATCGCCCGCCAACTGCGCCTGCGCAACCTGGGCGGCATCATCATCATCGACTTCATCGACATGGAAAGCGCCGAGCACCGCGACATGGTGCTGGAAGAGTTCCGCAAAGCGCTCGCGCACGACCACACCAAAATGAGCGTCAACGGCTTCACCGCCCTGGGCCTGGTGGAAATGACCCGCAAGCGCACGCGCGAATCGCTCGCCCATCTGCTGTGCGAACCCTGCCCCACATGCGGCGGCAGGGGCGAAATCAAGACCGCGCGCACCGTCGCCTACGAAATCTTCCGTGAAGTGCTGCGCGAAGCGCGCCAGTTCAACGCCCGCGAATTCCG
>JAIRWW010000239.1 GCA_031268685.1 Azoarcus sp. | reverse complement strand
ACCTGCCGGTCGATCCAGCGCGTCTCCGGCATTTCATCCTGGCTACCGTAGCCAAGGAATTGCACATCGAGAATCGGGCGCGGCAGCAGATTACGCACCGCCCGCAGCGAACCGAACAGGGCGATGCCGGCGCGGGTGGGCAACAGGGCATTTCCGTCCTTGGCGACGTAGCCCCAGTCATAGAGAAAATCGAGATCGGGCTGGCGCTCGTCGAATCCCTGGTTGATGGAGTGGAAGCGGTTGCGATACCACTTGAGGCTGGATGGGTCGAACGCTTCTTCGAGTGCGACCCGCGTGAATATCTCGCTATCCCAGCGGTCGGCGGTGGCGTCGCGCAACATGCGCTCGATATCCGCCGGCTGCGCCTTGTAGTCGCCGCCGCCCTTGCGGATGAAGGTGCGGCGGATGTCGCCATCGAGATATATCGGTTTGCGGGTACGCGGGTTTTCGGCGACATGGAAGGCAAGCACGGTCTTGCCATCGTGTTGCTGGCGATGCTCGGTCACTTCCACGTCATGATTCACCTTGCCATCGGCGTGAAGCACGGAGAGGAAGTCGTTTTGCAGTTTGTCCGGATCACTCACGCCGCAGACTTCAAAATCCTCGCCGCGTTGCGCAACGCCCAAAACCAGCCAACCTCCCCGTGTGTTGGCAAAGGCAGAAACCGTCTCGAACGCGGATTTCGGCAGGGCGCCACGCGCCGCCTTGAACTCGATGCCTGTCCATTCGCCGGAGCCGAGAAGGGAATCCAGGGATGGGAATAGTTTCGTCATGCCTTGCTTGCCTCAAGTCCTGTCAACGACCCCTTCATGCTTCGAGTGCTACGCTCCGGTCGAATTAGTTATGATGCTCTATGGACAATGATAGATGTCACAGGATATCGAATCACTGTCATGGGGTGCAAGGGGTCGTGAGTTTGAATCCCGCCGCAAATACCAATAAAATCAATGTCTTACAATCGAAAGACTGTAAGCCATTTTCGTTTTGGCCCTCACATCGGATGCCAGGACTAAACCCCTGCGCGCACGCTTCCCGCTTCAGCCAGTCAGGCTCAATATCCACGCCCATGCGGGCACGGTAAGCATTGAAGCGAGAATGCCGTAGCCCACCAGCGCCGCGGCCAGCCGGGGAGCAAAATTGTGGGCGATGGCAAGTACCCCGGCGGTAATCATCGAGGGCATGGCGGCTTCCAGTACGTTGGCGGCGAGCATGTCGCCTCGCAGACCCGCGAGCAGCGAGCCGCCAAAGACCAGCGCGGGCAATATTACGAGCTTTAGCGCCAGCCCAATGGCAAGCGGGCGGATTTCCTCGGCTGGCATGCGAAAGCGCAAGGATAGCCCAACCGCTAGCATGACCAGCGGCAAAAGCGCGTCCGCAAGGCTTTTCAGGCCGTGTCCGAGCCATGCGGGTGGATTTTCCGGCATGATCGTCAGGGCCAGGATCAATGCCACCGTCGGCGGAAAGAGTAGTACCCGGCGCGCGATGGCTAACAGCGAGGGCGATGCGCCGCCGCTGTAGCTGGCGCATATGTACATGCCGAATGTGCTCAGGATGAGGCCGTTGCCGAACTGGTCGTAGACCACTGCGTAGGCAAGCGCTTCTTCGCCCCGCAATGCCCGGATCATCGGGTAGCCGATGAAGCCGGTGTTGCCGAGCAGGGTGCAGAGCAGCAGGGCCGCGTAAACGTCGTCGCGGAAATGGAAATGCCTGGCGGCAAGCCATAGCGCGCCCCAGGCCACAAGCCCCAGCAGCCACGGCGTGGCTGCCAGCCCCACGACGCCCCAGTCGAAATGCAGCCGGGGCAGATAAAGCAGGATCGCGGCAGGAAAGCAGAGATAGAGTACGACCCTGTTCAGTACGTCAGCGGCGTTTTCAGGCAGCACTTTGCGCCGGGCAAACGCATAGCCTACGGCGAACATAGAGAGGATCAGGATAAAGGCTTCGATGGCCATGGTTTACGCGAAGGCGAATTGCAAAGAAAGAAAGCTCCGGGCAAAGCCATCCGCCCAGAGCATGTTGAAGATTATCAGCCACGAAATTGTTGGCAATGCGCAGCCCGGCCTGAACCGAGGAACATTACCCGGAAGGGGCTAATTGTTTTGTTCTGTTTTCCCGCCGCCGAAACGCTTGCCGAGATAGATGCCGAATTCTGTGCCCACTTCAGGGTGCTGCAAACCGAGTTCTATCGAAGCTTTGAGGTAGCCGAGCCGGGAGCCGCAATCGTAGCGCGTGCCGTCGAACTGGTAGGAAAGTACGGCTTCTTCCTTGAGTAGCGCGGCAATGGCATCGGTGAGTTGCAATTCGCCGCCCGCGCCTGGCTCAAGCGCTTCGAGGTGCTCGAAGATGCGCGCGGTAAGGATATAGCGCCCCACCACGGCTTGTGTCGTCGGCGCTTTGTCGGGTTCGGGTTTTTCGATGATGCCGGTCACGCGCTGGATACTGCCTTCTTGCCGTTCAGTGCTGACGACGCCATATTGGCGGGTATCTTCGCGCGGCACGTTCATCGTGCCCAGTACGGAGCAGCGATGGTAGCCGTAGACTTCGGCCATTTGCTGCATGACGGGGCGGCCGCCAGGATTGTCGATAAGGTCGTCCGCAAGCAGCACGGCAAAGGCTTCGTCGGAACTGATGACGCGGCTTGCGCATAGTACGGCGTGCCCCAGGCCCAGCGCCTCGGATTGGCGGATATAGATGCATTTCACGTTTTTCGGCACGGTGTGGCGCACGATTTCGAGCAGTTCCCTTTTGCCGCGCACTTCCAATTCGGTTTCGAGTTCGTAAGCTTTGTCGAAATGGTCTTCTATCGAACGTTTTGTCCGGCCTGTGATGAAGATCATGTCGGTAATGCCCGCGGCCACGGCTTCTTCTACTGCATATTGGATCAGGGGTTTGTCGACGATGGGCAGCATTTC
>JAIRWW010000280.1 GCA_031268685.1 Azoarcus sp. | reverse complement strand
GAGGAGCGTCTGCCAAAGGATTGGGAACTTCTGAACGGAGTGGGATACGCTGGACGACCTGATGTCGAAATTCGGGCCGACGCGGAACTGGATGGCGGAGAAGCAGCGTATTGCCAAGCTGCGCTGGTGGGACAAGGTGAAAGGCCACCACGGCTTCCCCGCGTCCCATGTGGTCTATCACTTCCATCCGCTGGCAGTCATCGGGAATTTCGGGAAAATGTGTTCATCGAAAGAATGTGATGCTGAATATTACGAACTGGAAGTCAATGAAGGGGTTATTTATCGTGTATCGAAAGAAACATTTAAGTTCATCTTGGATACCGAAGCATACGCAGAATATCCGTATGTTCCGGGGTCAAGCAATGACCAGAACAGTGGAATAACTATTGGGTATGGATATGATTTGGGTCAGCAAAGCGAATTTACAATAAGAAACAATCTTTCTGGTATCTATGCGCAAAGCGAAATTGATAGATTTGTAACTGTAAGAGGCAAAAGAGGAGATGATGCCAGAACGGAGTTGAATACTGTAAACAATATCAGCATTTCAAGAGATAATGCAATGAGGCTTGCGATGATAATGAAGCGTGATTATGCAAAAAAGGTCGTTGCTGTTTATCCGCAGGTTGTGAAATATCATCCACATTGCCAAGGTGCAATGCTTTCGCTCGTGATCAATAGAGGCAATGCACTAACGGCTTCCACTACATTGGCTATTGCACGAAGAAAAGAAATGAAAGATATTCAGACCAGTTTTGCTAATGGTATGCCTGAAGAAATACCACAATTGTTAAGGAATATGAAAGTATTGTGGACGCCTGAGTTGCCTAATAATCCTCGTTTTATTACAGCTTATGCTGGACTAGTAACTAGACGGGAAAAGGAGGCAGTTTTCTTTGAAAGGGGTTTGACATGTATATGTTTCAGCGAAAAATAATGCTGCTTGTTTTTGGACTGGCAATAGCCTCCTTTGTCCATGCGCACGATGATGATGTTTGCGATGGCGTAACCAATAAAGAATTGCTAACATGCACGGGAAATGGTTATCAGGAAGCCGATAAGATTCTTAACGAAACCTATAAAATGCTTATTGCTAGACTGAATGTTGATAAAGTATCGCAGTTAAAGCTCGCACAGAGGAAATGGATTTCTTTTAAGGAAAAGTTTTGTAAATCAATTTATAATGAAACTTATCCAGGGAAAGAGGCTGCAATAGAACGTAATGGATGCCTATGGAAACTTACAAAGAATAGAACAATAGAGCTTACGCGAATCCATAATGCTGCTGTTGGAAAAGGCGACGATGACTATTTATCTGAAGCGCTTAATGTGCTCGAGGCGAAAGGGCATGACAAAGAGATAATGAGAGAAAGTTACAAGTCAATGTATTCAGATGAAAAAGATTGGATGTCTTACACAAATGCTTCATGCGATTTTACGGAGAAATTACTAAACGAAGACCGCGATACGTGTTTAATCAGACTAAATTGTGCGAGAAGTTATTACTAAGCGCGCATAGGTTGGGGTGAGCGAAGCGAACCCCAACACAACAGTCGAACGATTCATACTGTAATGTTGAGGTTCGCAAGCTCACCCCAACCTATGCGCGCTACCAGAAAAAAGTGGTGTCCGACCTGATCGAGCATCTCTACAAAAATGCCTTTGCTCAGGACAAGAATATCACCGATCCTGCGGCGGTCGAGCCGGCGATTCAAAAAAGAATGGAATTTTTACAGAGATACCAGACCGCTGACCGGTCTGCTCCGCATGGCGGCCTGGAGATCGATGCCTTCGGCAGGCGCCGGGATCTCCCCCCGTCCACCCCGCGGGAACTCCATTCCCTGGTGCTCACCGCACGCGCGGCAAGGTATGTCCGCCACGTCGACGAAGGCGAGCGCATCGCGTTCCTGAAGCGTTACGAAGCCGACGTCAATCGCCTGCAAGCGGAACTGACGCACTACAAAAACGACCGCGGCATCTGGCTGAAGGATTACTTCAAGAACGACCAGGCAGGCCGCTTTGGGAGCGCCTTCCTGCGCTACGAAACCGACGCAAGTATGGCGCCGGAACAAAAAGAAAGCGGAAACTCCGTCCCTGCCGCGGCCCCCACGGCCGCGGAGATCGGTCGATCCACCTCCAGCACCCTGCACGCGCTGGCTTTCGCCAGTTGCGTCGAAGGCATGATGTGGGGCGTGGAAACCTTGTCGGACGGACTGGAAGACCGGGAAAGAAAACTGCTCAATCAATGGTGGGCGGGGACGCCGGAAGCCAACCCCTTCCTGCTGAACCTGGCCTATGACCGGGGATTGGACGCCGCCTGGGGTGCTGCCGGAACGACGGCCGTGGTGGGCGCCCTGTCCACGGCAGCCCGGCCGGTGCTGACCCATGTCGCCCTTGAGCATCTCATGGGACAGGTGAACGTCTATTTCGTCAGCCGTTTCGTCAATAGAACCCAGTCTTCGCGCCAAAACTTGCGTGGCGCCGCGTGGCAAACGCTCGCCGAGCGCATCCATACGCTTGCCGATGGCGTCAGTGAAGCCAACGCAAACCGTTTGGTCGAGATACTGGAAACCCGGCATCGAGACAAGATCGTCCCCATGCAGATCACCCGGCAGGAGGTCGCGCGCGCACTGGAAGAGGCGGCGAACATGCCGCGAGGCGCCATTGCGGTCAATCACGCCGACGACCTGATCAGGGTGTGGGTCTGGCAAGGGGCAGGAGAAGCCACCCGCAACAGGTATTACCTGCCCGCCGTCGAAAGCGGGCTGACCGGCGTGGCGGCGCTCTTGGCGTTTTACAATCTTTATGCCACGGTACGGGATCTCGAGCTTGACAAGATGACCAAGGCCAGTTGGTCTAATCTTGCTGCCGCTGTTCTGGGGACGGGCAGCGCCATCAACGCCGCGCTGGCCGTGGCCGAAACGCGTCTGCCTAGGGGTTTCGCACGAGTCGGGCCTGCGAGTGATCTGATATTCCGTCGATTGGCCGGCTTGACCGCCCTGCGGCTCTTTGGCTACGGCGCGGCGATTGCGGACGGCATCACGCACGGGTTCAAGGCCAACGAGCAATACGCGATCGGCAATACCATGGCGAGCAATTACTATGCCGTTTCCGGCCTTTTGCTGGGATTGAGCGGCGCGGCATTGACCCACGCCGCCGTGCTGGCCTCCGTGGCGGCCACGGCCGGCGTTCTCGCGACCGCCTCCGCCATGGTACCGGTCGTCGGCTGGGCTGTGGCGGGAGTCCTCCTGCTGGGGGCGGGCGCCTATACGGTCGGCTTGGCGATGGAGTCCGAATATACGGAGATCGAGTATTGGCTCAACGATTGCATCTTCGGCCTGCACAAGCAGGAAATGACCCGCGCCGTTTATCCTTGGGCAAGCACGGAAATCCTGGGGTTTTATACGGCTTATTACGTCCCGCGGCTCATCAAGGAAACATGGACGCACGCGGTCGATCCCGACAAGCCAGCCGTGAAAGGCGTTGGGCTTGCCGCGCGATATCGCGAGCAACCCCAGGTTACCCCCGTGCTGATGCTGCAGTTCGTTTATCCGCTGGAGGGCGAAATTCACCCGCCCGTTATCAGCGCGGCTTCAGGCAAATTGCCCCGCTGCAGGAGCGCTGCGGCTTTCAGCAGCGGCCCGTACCAGGCCTGTCATCTCTTTGACTTGAAACAGGCCGAGGGCGTCGCCCTGACGTTCTCCTATACGCCTTCCATCCTGGGAGAGCCTCTGAAAATGACTTACGCGGTCGATCTGGAAAAAGCGCCCTGGCGGTGGTAAGCCCGGATTTTGTAGAGGACGTCAACATGCAGCACCGCAACCTTCCCCGCAGCCCTCATCCCGTTCCCGATTCGGAACGCAACATCTACATTACTCGTGTAGACACCCTGCGCCCGGACGATCCGCCGCTCGGCGTGCCGGCGGAAGCCGACGACAATGTGATGAAAATCACCGACGATTGCCTGTTCGTGCGCCCCTCGACCGGAACGATCCATGGCGGCTACATGAGTATGAGCTGGTGGGCGACACTGATATCGGTCGCCATGGGTATTGCCACTACTTATGTCTCCTATGCCGGTTATTCTCCGGAGATGGTTCTGGGAGATGCGGGGTTTTGGGTATTGATATTGATGTTTCCAGTGGGTTGTTTCTGGACGTACATTCCTTGGCGGCGTCAGTTGCCGATCATCTTCAACCGCAAGATTCGGAAAGTGACCTGTTACTACAAGGGCAAGACCTATGCCCAGGATTGGGAGGCCCTGAAGGCGTATGCCAAGGGTGTCCGGAGCGTCCATTACGGCGGTTTTGCAGCCAAGGAGGGGATATTGAGCATTTTCATTACATGTCGTGATCCACAAACCGGGGAAGAAATTTACACCAGCCAACCGATCTACGGCACTTACGCGACAAAAAACGGCAGGAATGACGGCGTTTACCGCGCCGCCATGATCTGGGAGTACATTCGCCTGTTCATGCGGGAGGGAAAAGAGGCGTTGCCGCCCTTCGTCTTTTCTCAGGAGGAAGAACCTCTTCGGCCTCTGGCCAAATACTGTCCCGACAGTCTCCGTTATGTGTTCTTTTCAAATCTCCCGGGCAACCCGTTTCAGGCCGAACCTTTGTTTTGGCCGCTTTCCATTCCCATTCATTTGATCGCCCTGCCTTTTTCCGCGCTCTGGATGGCGACGGACCTTGTCTATCTTTGCCTGGATCGCCTCCTGCCGCGGCGCAAATGGCCGAAGGAACTGCTGGAAGCCTGCGATCATGCCTGGGACGGCTCCAACGATCATGGCGCGTTTTGAGGGTGGAATATCCCTCACGCACGGATTCAAGGCCAACGAGCAATACGCGATCGGGAATGCCACGGCGGGCAATTACTACGCCGCTACCGGCCTATTCCTCTTCCTGGGCGGCGTGGCATTGGCCGAGGGCGCTGCGATAGCCACGATCGCGGCGGCGGAGGGTATTCTCGCCACTGCCGCCATCGCGGTGCCGGTTATCGGCTGGAGCGTGGCGGGACTCATCCTGTTGGGAGCGGGCGCCTATACGGTCGGCTTGGCGATGGAATCCAAATATACGCAGATCGAGTATTGGCTCAACGATTGCGTTTTTGGCCTGCACAAGGAAATACCGGGAGCACTCCGCGTCGCCTACACCGAGGTAAAAGGAGAAATCTTGGGTTTTTATACGGCTTATTACGTTCCGCGACTCATCAAGGAAATATGGACGCACGCGGTCGATCCCGACAAGCCGGCTGTGAAAGGCATTGGGTTTGCCACGCGATATCGAGCGCAACCCCAGATTGCTCCCGTACTAATGCTGCAGCTCATTTATCCGCTGGAGGGTGAGATCCTCCCGCCTGCCGTCAGCGCGGTTTCAGGCAAATGGCCCCGTTGCCGGGGTGTTGCGGCTTTCAGTAGCGGCCCACATCAGGCCTGCCATGTCTTTGATTTGAAACAGGCCGCGGGAGTCGCCCTGACGTTCTCCTATACGCCTTCCATCCTGGGAGAGCCTCTGAAAATGACTTACGCGGTCGATCTGGAAAAAGCGCCCTGGCGGTGGTAAGCCCGGATTTTGTAAGAAGCTGTTTTAGAAATTGGCCCAAGAAATGCTATGACAGGTCATGATGGATAAGGACGAGGAGGAACGATGTATCCAAGCGATCTGACAGAAGGCCCATGGAAGATATTGGCCCCTCCCCTGGTCAAGCCGTTGCCGACGGTACGTCGGCGGGGGCGCCCGCCGAAGCAGGATTTTCGCGCGGCCGTTAGAGCACGTTAACAAATAATTGAGTATTATGTGTGATGCCTGTATGAGGTAGGGGATATACAGGAGGAGAGATGCCAGGGCCGTTGCCGAAGGATCTGCGAAAAAGGATGATAGCGGGCAAGGAAGAAGGGATGAGTCACGCGGAGATAGCGAGGCAGATGCGGGGGAGTGTAAGCCCAGTGACGTGACTGCTGAAGTTATACCGGGAGACAGGCCGCTACGAGGCGAAGGCGTCGGGGGCGGGGCGAAAGCCCCGGTTGGATGAGGGGGGCTGGCAAAGGATAGGCAAGCGAATAGGGGAACAACCGGACATGACGTTGAAGGGACTCATCGAAGCGTTCTCCTTGCCGGTGAGTGCCCCGGCGCTGTGCAAGACCCTTAACCT
>JAIRWW010000221.1 GCA_031268685.1 Azoarcus sp. | reverse complement strand
AAAAGATTTTTGACCCACTTTCCATAGTGCATATGAATGACATCTTTCACGCCGCCACCGGAACACGCTCCTGAAACATAGTTGCAATGATCGCTACTCGCATCAATGCCATCCTTGGCATATCCCATATTGACGCTACTGACGTAATCGACATTCACAGCGCTTCCCAGGATATGTACATCCACTTCCAGCTCATGTTTGCGAACAACCAGGTTCAGACGCAAGGTCTCGCCATTGTCGCTGACGACACGCCATTTATACTGTGCCGCAGCGCTTAGGATTGCGTCATGAACCTTTTTCGCGGCGTCCGGCGCGGCGGATTTCAGGACGATTTGGTTTTCAAACGTCGGCATGGGGCTGATAAAGGCGGCATGCGCAAACGGCGCTGCGGCGAAAACCAGGAACGACAGGATGCCGATGGATATGAAACGCTTCATGAGTTTTCCTCCAATAACAGGCAACAGGGCGCATTCATGAAGCGCGCCTGAAAATCAACGAGGTATTAATGCCGCCAAAGGCGAAATTATTGCTCATAACATGCTCGCATTCAAGATCCAGGCCGCTGCCCGTAATATAGGCAAGTTCCGCGCAGCGCGGATCGAAGTTGTCGAGGTTGATCGTGGGCGCAAACCAGTTCGCACGCATCATGGCGATGGAAAACCATGCTTCCAGCGCACCCGCAGCGCCCAGCGTATGGCCGACATAGCTTTTGAGCGAACTGATCGGCATGCGCGCGCCGAAGACTTCATTGGTTGCATTACTTTCGGCGATGTCTCCCAAGTCAGTGGCGGTGCCATGTCCATTGACGTAGCCGATGGCTTCCGGCGGCAAGCCTGCCGAAGCAAGCGCAAGCCGCATGGAGATCGCCATGGTGTCGGCGCGGGGCTGGGTGACGTGCGTGCCGTCACAATTGGTGCCATAGCCGACGACTTCCGCGTAGATTTTCGCGCCGCGAGCCTTGGCATGTTCGTATTCTTCCAGAATCAGGACGCCTGCGCCTTCGCCAATGACAAGGCCATCGCGGTCGCGGTCGTAGGGGCGTGGCGTCAAATGGGGGGTATCGTTTCGCGTACTGGCGGCGAATAATGTGTCGAATACAGCCAGCGAAGCCTCCGACAATTCGTCCGCGCCACCCGAAACCATTACGTCGGCATAACCATGCAAAATGGCTTCGTAGGCGTAGCCGACCCCTTGGCTCCCCGAAGTGCAGGCGCTGGAGGTGGTATGAACCCGGCCCGTCAATCCGAAAAAAACGGCGATATTGACTGGCGCCGTATGCGCCATCATGCGGATATAGCTGCTGGCGCTCAGCCCCGTCACTTCACGGGTATCGACAAGACGGGCAAAGTCGGCGGTCGCGCTCAAGCCGCCGCTCGAAGACCCATAGGAAACCCCCACACGCCCGGAGGAAAGCAGCGCCTTGTCCTCCAGAAGCCCGGCATCGGCAAGCGCAAATTCGGCGGCGCGGCAGGCCAGGATAGCCACCCGTCCCATGCTGCGCGTCGTCTTGCGGTTGTAGCGTTCGGACGGCAGGGGGAAATCAGCCACAGGCGCGGCCAGGACCGCATTCAGTTTTTTGATGCTTTTCCACTCTTCGATGACACGCACCGCATTTTTCAGCGAACGCAGCCGCGCTTCGATTTCATCCCACTGCCAGCCCAATGGGCTGATCCCTCCCATGCCGGTTACGACGACTCTCCTGCCCCCAATACCTCTACTCACAGCATGCCTCCATTGACAGCGATTACCTGCCGCGTAATGTAGGCAGCCTCATCAGAGAGCAGAAAACTCACGGCGGCGGCAACCTCCTCCGGTTTGCCCGCGCGCTGTACGGGAATCAACGGCAAGATATGTTCCATGACTTCCTGTTCGACCATTTCGGTGTCTATCAGTCCGGGCGCAACACAATTGACCGTGATGCGCCGTTTGGCGAGTTCCAGTGCAAGCGCCTTGGTCGCGCCGATGATTCCCGCCTTGGCGGCGCTGTAATTGACTTGGCCGCGATTGCCCATTTGCCCGGAAAGCGAGGACAGCGTAACGATGCGCCCCGGCCGCCGCGCCTGAACCATGGGCATGACCAGCGGACGCAATACGTTGTAGAAGCCGTCCAGATTGACGCTAAGCACGCTGTCCCATTCCTCGTCGGTCATGGCCGGGAAGGCATTGTCAGCGGTGATTCCGGCATTGCACACCACGCCGTAGTAGACGCCATGCGCATCGATGTCGGCAAGCAGGCTTTCGCTCGCGGCGGCGCGGTCGGCAAGGTCGAATTGCAGCACGCGCGGACGCGCGCCGCCGGTCTTGCTGGCAAGTTCGTCCGCCAGCCGTTCCGTGCGTTCGCGCTGGCTGCGGCAATGCAGCACAGGCAGGAAGCCATCCGACGCCGCGCGGCGCGCGATGGCTTCGCCAATGCCTTGTGAAGCGCCTGTGATCAAAACGCTGCCTGACCGCAAAGTATCAACAGTATTCATGTCAGTGTCTTTGAAAAAGCATCCAGGTCTTTAGGCATATACGCAGCCAATTGGGTTTTTGCAACCAGGACATCGCTGGGATGATATATCGCGCATGCCATAACGCCCATCCCGCTATCGTCGTCGCGCATGACTTCGCGCGCTTCGACCGTGAGCGTCGCACCGGCATCGAATCCGTTGACCGTGCTTGTGAACTTGCGCACCGACACGAGAAAACCGATTTTAGGCCGTATACCTTTAGCATGCATACCCCAACCGACCAAGGCTCCGGCAGCCTGTGCCATGTATTCGATACCGACGTAGGCGGGCACGCGCCCTTCCCGGCAAAACGGGCTGTTCTCCCGCAAGGTGACAGAGCATACGATGTGTTTCGCGCTGGCCTCGATCACGCGATCAAGCAGTAGCGCATAGCCGCGATGCGACAGATATTCCGTAATGGGCAAGTAGTCATGCATATCGTGGGCCTGCCTGTTCATGTTTTGGTCATCCGTTCCAAAATCAGCGCTGTATTGCTGCCGCCAAAGGCGAAGGATGTCGAAAGCGCATATTTGAGCGGCGAGGCAGCGCGCTCTCCAAGCGCGACCAAGTGCAGAGGCGGATCGTCCGGATCAGGCGCGCCATCCCATATTTGCGGCGGCAAGCGGCGGCTGTCGTCGGCAAGCGCCAGCCAGCAAATGGCCGCTTCCAATGCGCCCGCCGCGCCGAGAGTGTGGCCGGTGAGCGGTTTCGTCGAACTCATGGGCACATCGGCGGGCAAGCAGGCGGCCATGGCCCTGCTCTCCATCGCATCGTTCTGGCGCGTGGCAGTGCCGTGAAGGTTGACGTAGCCAATGGCGTCAGCGCCGATGCGGGCGCATTCGAGCGCCGCCCCTACTGCCAGCTTTGCGCCCGCGCCCGTGGGTTCCGGGGCGGAAATATGATGACCATCGGAACTCTCTCCCCATCCGGCGATTCTGATGCAGGGAGCATCGCCTGGATGCTCCCTGCTCAACAGGAAAAGCGCGGCGGCTTCGCCAATATTGATGCCTTTGCGGTTTTTCGAGAAAGGCAGGCAGGCTTCAGGCGACACAGCATCCAGCGCCGAGAAGCCCGCGACGGTAAAGCGCGTCAGGGTATCCACACCCCCGGCCAGCGCCAGATCGGCCATGCCCGCATTGATGAGGCGGGCAGCTGCGGCCAATGCCTTGGCGCTGGATGTGCAGGCGGTCGATACCGAGTATGCCGGCCCCGTCACGCCAAGTTGTCCAGCCAGCATACGGGCGGGGGAACCCAGTTCCTGCTGTAAAAAATGGAAGCCTTGCGGCCAACTGCCATGCGCCGCCAGATATTCCACTGCGCTTTCCGACTCGAACATGCCGGAAGTGCTGGTGCCGAGCACTACAGCGATCCGCGAAGCGGGCACGCCGGCGGCGAGCCTGCGATACATCGTTTCGATGCGGGCGAACGCCGCCAGAATCAGGGCATTATTGCGCGTGCGCTGCATCACCGGCAAAAAGTCTATGTCCGGCAACGGCGCATCCACGATGCCAAGCCGGAGTTGGCGGCCCGGGCTGAAAGCATCGGTCATCCGCATTCCCGGGCTTTTGCCGCTGAATAATGCTTCGCTCACAGAGGCGAGATCATCGCCAGCAGCGCATAGAATACCAGGAGGATAAATATGGATCGGCGGGTAAAGCTCAGATTTCATGCGATTCCAGGATTAGTTCGTACCCAATGGCAAGGTGCGCGAATGTGACCTTGCCTTTCCATGGCGATTCCGTTTCGTAGTCGATGACGGCCAACGTCGCGCCATCCATGACAATTTCCCGCCGCATCCTTCCGTTTTCCCGCGCTTCCGACACACTCGTGCCCGGCGGCAAAGCGCGGCGCAGGTCTTCCAGCGGCGCGGCAATCAGCAACAGGTCATTCAAGATGCGCGCGCCATCCGGCGCATGCGGAACGAAACGTTGCTCGGCCAGTTCTTTTCCGTCATATTCCAGGCTGGTGATACGCATACCGAAAGCCAGCATGACCAACCGTAGACGCCCTCCGGCGATTTCCAGTATCGCATCCATGGCGCGCTCGCCGCCCGGCCAGCGCATGACGAGCTGCTGTTCTACCATGTGTTCGCCGAGCGCGGCAAGCGCGATCTTGAGCGGCGGCGCAAGCGTCCCATGCCTGTTAGCCGGCGAAACGCAGGCGCACAGGCACAAGACGCAGCAGATGCACAAACAGAAGCCGGTTGTCAGGCGAGTTCGCATGCCGCTTGCACCGAAGCCAGATAACGTTCCGGGTTGACGACGAACGGATTATTTTCATCCCAAGCGTAACCGGCCAGCACAGCAGAAACCATGCGCTCGATTCCTGGCGCCTTGCCGGGCATGAAAATAATGTTTTGCAAACGCTCGTCGTACCACGCGGTGACGAAAGCGCGGAATGCTTCGACTCCGACCTTGAGCGGCTCGGCGTATTCGCGCTCCCAGTCGACCGGCTCGCCCGCAAGTTGCTTCAACAACGCCTTGACCGCAAGATCGGACGATTTGAATGCAATGGTGACGCCAGAAGAAAATACCGGGTCGAGGAACTCAGTGGTATTGCCCAATAATGCGAAATTGCGCCCATATAGCGATTTAACATTGGCGGAATAACCGACGATATTTCGCACCGGCGTATCCCATACGGCGTTTTTCAGCAATCTGGCAAGGTTCGGCGTCCGCCTCACGCGGTCGAGCAGTTGCTCCCTGTCGTCGCGCTCATCGAATTGTTCGCGCCGTCCGACGACGCCGATAGAGGAACGCCCATTGGAAAAGGGAATCAACCAGAACCAGACATCCGGCTCGTCCGGCGGCACCGAGATAAGAATCTTGTCGCGGTCGAAGGCCGCGTCGGCATTTTGTGCGATGCGGTCTTCTATGTGGGTAAAAATCGCCTGCCTCACCGGCAGCGTCGAGGGAATATCCAGGTCCAGCAGGCGGGGCAACACCCGCCCGTAGCCGCTTGCATCGAGCAGGAATTCAGCAGCGATCTGATAATCCTCGCCATTTTCCGGATGTACGGTGACGACGGGCTTGCTACCGCCAACATCGACGGCGGTCACTTCATGGCTATAGCGTATGTCGGCCCCCATGCGCGCGGCGGCATCGGCCAGGACTTTATCGAAAGGCCCTCGCTGCACTTGGTAGGTCGTTCCCCAACCCTTGGAGAACTTCTGGCGGAAATCAAAATAAGCATATTTGGTGTCGCAGGCAAAGGCGGCGCCGTTCTTGAACTGAAAACCAGCTTCGATAACATCTTGTAACATTCCGGCTGCTTCGATGTATTCCATGCTCTGCGGCAACAGGCTTTCGCCTATGACGAAGCGCGGGAAATCCGCCTTTTCCAGAATAGTCACGCTACGGCCAGCGCGCCTCAACAATCCAGCCGCTACTGCGCCGGACGGCCCGGCGCCGATAATAACTATTTCGCTTTTTCCCTGCTGCATGACACTACCCTCCTTTTGTTGATCGAAATTTGTTGATTCTGCTCCGGAACGTATCGTAACGGAAGTGACGGCATTTCCGGACATTCGCATCAGCGCTCAGCCCTTTCGCAAAAACACCGGCGTCAACAGCCATGACAGCGCCACGCCCAGCGTGACAGTCAAGCCCAGCGCATGCAGCGCAGGCGTATCCGAAAGCGCCAATAGCCCGAAAGACAAAAGCGTCAACGACGCGGCAAGCGTAGTCGCCAGAAGCGTATGCGCGTGAGTATGGCGCGCTTGCAGAAAAATGGCGTAATCGATGCCCATGCCGAGGGTCAGCAGAAGCGCAAGAATACTCAGCAACTGAAGGGGAATGGCCAGATACCCCATGACGGCCAGCGTAATTCCGCCAGCGGCCAAAACCGGCGCAACAATGCGCCAGACGCGGCGTTTGAAGAAGGGATAAAGCAAAAAGGGAAGCAGAAGACAAGCGAACAAAAGGGTTCGCGCCAGCAGTTCCCGATAACGCGCCATCAGGCTGGAAATTTCGCGGGTCTGGTCGACCCATTCCACTCCGGGAATACCGGATTCCCCCGCGGTCAGCCCGGCGAGTTCGACCGCCGCGCCCTGGTCGGCCAAACCTTGCAGCAACACCACGCTCGAATATCCCGGCGCGTCGCCGTCCTGGATGTCGCCCAGCCAAAGGGCGCGAAACGGCGCGCTGACTGGAGCCGAGAGCCAGTCGTCGACAGTGAGAAGCTTGTCCGGGGAAGCTTCCGCATCCCAGCCAGCAGGCATGTCCAGATCCTTGGCAAGCTGGGCGCGGCTTGCCAGCATGCGCCCTTGCAAGGCGCGCGTCTGGCGCTGTTTTTCCCCGGAAGGCAGCCAGCGGCTCACGGCTGCGTAGCCGCCTATCCTGTTTGCCGAGACGAAGGGGCGCAGGCGCTCGATCAAGGCTTCTTCCCGTTGCAACAAGGCTTCCGGCGACTCTGCGCTGACCAGGAACATCTGCGCCGGGCTGGGCAGGCGCATGATTTCAGAGGCTTGGCGATGTTCCGCCATCAGCGTGGCATCGCCACGGAAAAGGCCACGGATATCGTCGTCCGCCCGCAACTGCGCTATGCCTCCCGCCACAACAGCGGCCATGCACAAGGCCAGCCCCCAGGCCCAGCCGGTATTGCGCCAGCGCGGCCAGCGCGAGAGAAGATGCGTCACCAAACCGGCATTCGCGGGCAGCGGCAAGGTCGCGGGAAGCAGATAAGGATAAAAAAGTACGACGCTCATCCAAGCGCCGAAAATTCCGCACACGGCGAAAACCGCCATCTGTTTCAGCCCAGGGAAAGGCGTCAACGCCAGAGTCAGGTAAGCGAGCGCGGGCGTGAGCAGCGCAGCACCCAAGGTCGGCAGCAATTTCCGGAAACGCTCCCATACCGGTTCATCGCTGCCTAGATGTTGTGCGAACACAAGGATTGCGTAATCGACGGCGACGCCGATCAGGCTGGCCCCGAAAACGAGGGTGACGGCATGCACACGTTCAAAAAGCAGAAAAGTGGCGAAAAGCGCGGCGAGCGCCCCGGAAACGAGTGAAACCACGATGAGCTTCAGCGCCCTGGCGCTCTGAAAAACAAAACCGATCAGAAAAAACGTCCCGGCCAAAGACCCCAGGCCGATGAGACGCATTTCATCTTCGGCCTGACGCGCAGCAGCAGCCGCATGCAGCACGACGCCAGCGCGAAGGAAATGCGCTCCGGCGTCGATGGCATGGATGCGATCCTGCGCTTCGTCGAGCCGAGCGAGCAGATTTTGCTGGAAATTGGCGTCGAAAGCGCTTTGCGGCAAAGCATAAATCAAAGCCGCATAAGGTCTGCCATCGTGTTCAACCATCAATTCGCCATTGAATGGGCGCAGCGGCGTGGCTTCTCCCAAGCTCTGAAGCCAATTGCCGAAAAAACCGTATGGGTCGCTTCGCCATGGCAGATTGCCTGGCGCAAAGAAGGCATGGGCAAGATTCATTGCACGCGCCGTGGCGGCTTCCGGCGTCGCCGTGGCGAGCCACTCACGATCGGCGGGCGTCAGCAAACCTTGCCGGTATGGAAGGTAGAAATCTCCGGGAAAGTCCGCTGCCCCGCCCTGCTCCACCAGTCCGAGTCCAGAAAGTGCCTCGCGCACACCGGCGGCGGCTTTGCGCGTCGAGGCATCGTCGCGGGCGGAAACCAGCAAAGCCAGCTGTCTTTCGCCCTGGGCTGCGAGCGCCTTCAACGCGGCTTCGAGCGCCGGGCGGCGCTCGTCTCGCGGAAGCAAGGCCAGCAAGTCGGTATCTATGCGCCCGGCCCGGCTTTGCCACCCGGCGGCCAACAGGCAGGCGGCCAGCAACAAAAAAACCAGCCAGAGTCCGGCAAGCAGCCTGTGCGCGCGTGCGCGGCCCGGTAATGGAGACGGGCTATTCAAGGGAAACCCTGGACGATGCCGCTCGCCCCGAGCTTATCGAAAGGAATTCCCCATGGAAGCACGGGCTTCGACAGGCTCAGCCCGAACGGAAGAAAATCAATCCAATGCCTTGGAAAGCTGCGGGTCATTCCGTTCGCCCTGAGCTTGTCGAAGGGCATTCCTCGTGGGGTCACGAGTTTCGACAGGCTCAATCCAAACATATGGGGTTTGATCATGGCTACTCAAAACGCTTCCTGATTTCGGCGGAGATTTCCCCTGCATGCGTTTGCACAACAAACTCGATGCGGGTCACGTCGCCCGCTGTATTTCTTATCTCGACCTGCTCGACATCCCGCGCACCGGCAAGCGAGAGCTTCTCAATCAGGCGGGCGATATTGGAGTCCTTGGGCGTGAAATCGAGCTGCCATTTACCGCCTTCTACCTTGCCGCTGTAATCGAATCCTTGCGCAAGCGCCTCGAACTCACCCGAGAACGCGCCGAACAGGATGTTACCGACAATACCGACAACGGGTTCCTTGTCGGCTGAAAGATGCATGATCGTGCCGCCTTCGCCTGTCTGCAAGATTTCGCTTTTCGTCAGGCGCATCGTCCGCGCAAAGGGCGCAAGGTCTTCCCAGATCACGCCAAGACCACGGACGAGCAGGAAGCGTCCATTCGAGACAAGCGGCTTTCCGATTCCGGCAAGATGGCGGGTCTGCCGGAATTCTCCCGCCGTGACCATCTCCAGCGCGAGACTGGCGCGAACCTCAGCGAGCAAATCGGCGGCATGCAGCGGCAGCGCGACGCAAAAGGCAAACACGGCAAATACGGACTTCGTCCAAAAGAATTTCAGAAGCGGCATGCTCATTTATTTCACCCCCAATTTTTCAGCAAGAATATCGGGACTGATCAGGCTCATATCTCCTGTAGCCATATTGACCGCCACCTGCACCGTGTGAGCGCGTGTGAGTCGCACGCCGCTTTCCAGGTCACGGATTGTGTAGTCGATTTTGAAGCGGTTTTCCCATTCGACAACGGCAGCTTCGACCACAATGCGCTGGCGGTAGCGAAGCGGGCGCGCATAGCGGACATGGAGTTCTATTACAGGCCAAGCGTAGCCGGACGCCCGCATCTCCGGGTAGTCATAGCCTATCGCATGCAGGAGCGCCATCCGGGCAATCTCGAAATAGCGCACGTAATGCCCATGCCAACATATTTCCAAGGGGTCTATATCGTGGAATGGAATCTGCAATTCCACGCTTTCGCACCATCGGCTTCGTTGATCATTCATCGTGCGCAGACTCCATGCGTTCGGCGCGATCTTGCCAGAACGGGAAGAAATTGAACCATTGCAGGGGATATTTGATGCACATTTCGGCCAGCATAGCAGCATAGGCATCGAGATGCGGACGGATGGCCGCTACGCGCGCGCGCCGGGGCAACACGATGCGATCAGCGAGTAAACGCGCGGCGACGAACGCCCCTCCGCGACGCCGCGCGCTAAATATCATGAACACGGGACAACCCAGCGCGGCGCCAAGGACATACGGCCCCATCGGAAAATATGCATCCTTGCCAAGAAAAGACGAAACCATCGTAGCGCCATCAGATTCGACAGGAATACGATCCCCGGCAATGACCACGATGCCGCCCGCCGCGATGCGCTCCGACAACAACATGGCTACGGAAACATCGGCTTTATCGATATGGATCGTGTCGATTTCCATCGCCGGATTCAATGAACGCAGTATCCGGCTGAAATGCCGCGAGTGGCGAACATATGCAAGAAGCGTGAACTTGATGTGGGCAATATCTTTGTGCTGGAGACGGTGCAGGAAGGTGAGATTCCCAAAATGCGCGGTAACGACGAGCGCCCCGCGTCCTTCGTCAATCGTGCGGCGCAAGTCTTCCAGTCCTTCGACGCTTACCGGCCCCTGGATGTCCTTGCGCGCATCCGCCGCGGCGAGCTTTTCGAGCATGGTTTCGCCGAAGCTCATGAAATGACGGAAACTGTTCCACCAATTGGGCGCTGGCGTCGCGCCGCCGCTCGCCTCATGCAGGCGAGCGAGGTATTCCAGGGAAGAGCGGCGGGCAATGCCCCGGCTCAGGAAGAACCACGGCATAACCAGGCAGAGCGCGACGCGAAAAAGCCAGATGCCGCCATGCCGGTAAAGCCAGTGCAGAAAATGTATTCCCCCGAGAAAGCCGGCCTCGCCGATCCGCGCCCAATGCATCAGCATGTCGTCCGAAAATGGCGCGAAACCAGGCGCGGCAAGCGCAGGAACATGCCGAAGAAAAGCCTTGCATGCATCGCGGAAATACGCAGATTGTCGCGGCATGGCCGGAAATGCGATATCCCGTCTGGCGGATAGTTCACTTCGACCGGCAAGTTGACAACCGGCACGCCGTTCCAATCCAGCCGCACCAGAACCTCGGTATCGAAATCCATACGCTGGGCATGAGCCAGCGCAGGCAGCAGCGCCGCCATCGGCGCGAGCGGATACAAGCGGAAGCCGCACATCGAATCGGCGATGCGCATCGACAGCGTATTGATCCACACCCAGATATGAGTGAGATAGCGCGCGTACTTCCGCCCCTTGGGAACGCTGGCATCGTAGCGGGGACAACCGACAATGACTGCGCCGGGATTTTGGGCCGAAGCGGCCAGGAACCGGGACACAGCGCCCATGTCGTGCTGACCGTCGGCATCCACCTGCAAAACATGGCTTGCGCCACATTCGCGCGCATGGCAGACCCCGGTCATCACTGCGGCACCCTTGCCACGGTTTTCCGGGTGGCGCAGGAGAACGAGCGGCTGCCCGGACGCGAGTTCGTCCAGTTTTCGCGCCGTGGCCGCATCGCTGCCGTCATCGACCACTATGACCGGCAGCCCATGATCGAGCAAAGCGCCGACGACGACGCCCACGGTACCGCCATGATTGAACACCGGGACGACTGCGACGGTCTTCATACCGCCGTCTCCACACTGCCGCCCGCCTGGTCTCTAGATACGAAAGCTCCGTGCGAGCAGGGTTTCCCGTTCACTGTGAAAGCAAACGACACTTCCCTGCCCTTGCGCGCAGAGGCAAGCTCCAGCAGGGGCGCATCTCCGGGACGGATCATATTCTGGAACTTGAGACCCGACACATTGGCCGCCGCGGCATCGAATCTGAAATAAAGACGTGCGAAATGCGCCACCCAATCGAGTTGCAGCACGCCGGGCAGCAGCGGAAAGCCGGGGAAATGCCCATCGAACCAGAGGGGATCGCGCAGTTCCTGGATCTGTAAAAACACCTTTTCCGTTCCGCCGCCACTGTTTTCGCCGTGTTCGTCAGGCAGGCGGCTGACGCGCGGCAGCATGGAAACGAACAGCCGTTCCAGGTCTTGCCGGCTTGTCTTGCCCATTTCGTTGCAGGGCAGCGCCTCCACATAGCGCCAGCGGCGCGGAAGGGCCAGAGGGTCGAGCCTGTCGCGCAAGCAGTCGCGCAAACCTAAATCGAAATGGAATTTTTTCTCCGCCCCGTATTTCAGGCGGCCCTCCGGCGTCAAGACGATGACCGCTCCCAAAACAACGCGATCGCCCTCGTGCTCATGGGGCAGCGGCACGACGCGCACGCTCGCCACTTCAGGCAAACGGGCGAGTTCCTGCTCTATCTGCGTCAGGGAAATTCTCTTTTCGCCGATTTTGACCAGCCGGTCGGCCCGCCCCAGCAATTCCAGGCCGCGCTCGTCCAGACGGGCGATATCGCCCGATAAAAATCCGCTCTCCATTTCTGCATCGGCAAGCAGCGGCGAATGAATGCGCAAGCGGGAAGTGTCTTCTTCCACCCCAAGACGCACGCCGGGAAAAGCTTGCCATGGCGAACCGCCCTGGCGGCGGGCGACAGCGCCGGTTTCAGTGCTGCCGTATATTTCAAAGAGCGGCGCCTGCAAATACGACGCGCCGCTGGCTGCGATGTCCGGGGCCAAAGGGCTGCCCGCCGAAGTTGCCATCCGCCAGCGCACCCCCGCCGCCGCGGGCGCATCCGCCAGATATTTCAAAAAAGTCGGCGCACTGATGAAAACATAATCTGCGGGCGGCAGTTGCCCGAGGTCTTCCGGATAGCGGAGCTTCTCCACCACGAAGGGATGCGCGCCCGTCAATGACCATAGCATGAAAAACGGTAAACCGTACATGTGCTGATGCGGCACGCTGGTGACGAAACGGGTATCGGGCGTCAGTTCGCCGCCGAAGGCTTCCTCGAACATCTCCGCTTCGGCGCGCAACTGCCTCAGATCTTTTTCGATCAGAGTCGGCTTGCCAGTAGAGCCGGAAGTAAAAAGCACGACACCGGGCTGGCCATGATCGGGCACGGACTCCGGCGCGGCGGCGATATGCCAGGCTCTCAGGGCATTCGACAAATTGCCGCTCCCGACCCATGGCATTGCCAGCGACTCTCTCGTCGCGGGCAAATCGTCGCCAGGCAGGACAACCGTCAGGCCGAGCGACCACGTCGCCAGCAGCCAGACCGCGAAACGGTAAGCATCCGGCTCAAAAAGCACTATGCCGGGCCGCCCGCCCACTTCGCCGGGCGTCAGCCCCGCCAGCGTGCGCCGGGCCGCGTCTATATCGAGGCGGAAAACATTGCGCCCGACCGGGCTTCCGCCGCGATAAGCAAGGGGCCGCCCGCCGCCGTCGGGCAAAGCCCAACACGCAAAGCTGCGCAAAGATAGATCAGACATGAGGCGTTTCCTGAAAAGCCGGCTTGGCCTCATCCCGGATGCGGCGCATGACGCGGCGGCGGATCAGGAACTCCCCCGCGAACATCAGCCCCATCAGGACATAGGCGACGAAACCGCTGTAAAGCGCCCAGACCTCTTCTCCCGCCTTGATGCACAGCAAAGTCATTGCGGTATTGAACACGAAGAACACGCACCAAGCTTGCGTGACCCGGCGCGTATACAGCACGCCGGACTCCGGCAGGCCGGGGTCGAGCCGCCGCGCCAGACGCTCGACAATGCTTTGCTCCTGCAAAAGACTGCCCGCGAAAATGCCGAGAAAAAACAGGCTGACCAAAACCGGGTAATACTGAAGCGGCACGCCATTACGAAAAACAAGCGCCGCGACGCCGATTGCCGCCGCCAACGCGCCCGGCAGCCATCTCGCGGCGCGCGGAAGCGCGGCGGCGATGGAAAAGCCCCCGCCGACGCGGCGCGGCCAGGCCAAAGGCAACAGCACGAGACCGCAATACCAAAACGGCCAGCCCTGCCAGCGACAGACCCAGAACATGAGCGGCAGAGCTAGCCCCGCAACAAAAACAGCCCAGCCGGGCATCAGGCATTCCCTGCCTGCGAGCAAGCAGCGTCAACGATGTCGCCAACGGTACGAATCTTCTTGAATTCGTCCGGCGAAAGTTGCCGCCCGGTCTGTTTTCTGAATTCGAGCGCAAGATCGACGGCATCGATACTGTCGATGTCGAGGTCTTGGTAGAGGTTGGCCTCCAGCGATATTTTTTCCGGAGCAATCTCGAAAAGCTCGGCGATTAGCCGGGAGATCAGGGCATAAGCAGCGTCTCTATCCATTTTTTCCATACTCATTGATGCCAAAGAAAATCAGTTCACACGATGTGCTGCGACGTACTCAGCCAAAGCGCGAACCGACGAGAAAACCCGGCGCGTTTCTTCGCTTTCGGCAGAAATCTTCAAGCCGTAACGCTTTTGCAGCCCTACCCCGAGTTCCAGCGAATCAATGGAATCCAGTCCCAGGCCGTCGCCAAACAAAGCCGCGTCTGCGTCGATATCCTCTGGAGAAATATCCTCCAAATCCAGTGTTTCGATGATGAACACTTTGATCTCATGAATCAGTTTGTCGAGCATTGCCACACTATCCTTGTGAAATAAGCATATTTTTGCGAAGTTTGCGCCTCTGACACACGCGGCGCAAATGATACCAATTCTTTGGGAAAGACTCCCTCCCAGTCCTTGTTTTTATTTCACCGGCCGACGCTCGAAAAATAACCTCCGCATAAACACCGAGGCTGTTTACTCTTTTGCTGTCCGGCCCGTCAGTTCGGTAAAGACACGGCACAAGCGGCCTATCCGCCCGTCCCAGCTATTGGTTTCCGCATATCGTCGGATGGCCGCTCGATCCCATGGCTGCGACAAGGCCCGGTCAAGCGCGGCTTCCAGCACCAGCGGCTCGCCGAAAGGAAGCAAATCGCCAAGTTCCGGACGGCAAACGGTTTCGCGGCTGACGCCCGTCTCGGTCGTCACAACCGGCAAACCGCAGGCCATGGCATGGAGAAAGACATTGCCTCCGTTCCCGGCATGCGTGGCAAGCACGAATACATCGGCGGCGGACAAAGGCCCGGACAATTCATCCGGCGGCAAATCGTCGAGAAAGCGCACCACGCCGCCCAGGCCCAGGCGCACCGCATGAGCTTTGAGCGCGGTGCCGTCATGCCCGGCCAGCGCTCCCGCCCCGGCAATCAGATACACCAGCCCCGGCCAGCGCCGGACGAGCGAAGGCAAGACTTCGATGACCCGATGGCAGCCTTT
>JAIRWW010000217.1 GCA_031268685.1 Azoarcus sp. | reverse complement strand
GCTATTTTCCTGAGCAATCGCGTCGTCGTCATGAGCGCCAACCCTGGCCGCGTGGTGAAAGACATCCCGATCGGCCTGCCTTTGCCGCGCGACCGTTCCAGCCATGTTTTTGCTGAAATCCGCCGCGAAATTTTCGAGGCGATGGGTGAGGCCGCGCGCCTGCTGGCGATTGCGGCTTGAGCGTTTTTTCCGCATGAACTGAACCCGATACTTGGAGAAATCATTATGACCGAAGCTTTGTCTTCCGCCGCCGCGCTTGAAGCAGCCCGTGGCCTCGCCGCCGGATTCGCCCGCAACGCCGCCGCCCGTGACCGCGAAGGCGGCACGCCGAAAGCGGAACGGGACGCTATTCGCAAGAGCGGCCTGCTCAATTTCACCGTTGCGAAGGATTTGGGTGGTTCCGGTGGAAGCTGGCTTGAGGCGCTCGCTATCGTGCGCGAAATCGCCCGCGCCGATAGTTCGCTGGCCCATGTTTTCAGTTTTCACTATTACCAGCTTGCCACGATCCGTCTTTTCGGCAGCCGTGAGCAATGGTCGAAGCTGCACCGCGAAAGCGTGGAAGAAGGCTGGTTCATCGGCAACGCGCTCAATCCGCTCAATACGGATGTGCTTGCGCGTCGGCGCGTGGACGGCGCTTATGAATGGAGCGGGGTGAAGAATTTCGCTTCCGGGGCCAGGGATTCCGATCTCATCCTGGTTTCCGCGCGTGAGGATGCCGTTGTAGGGGCGGGTTTGAAACCCGCCCCTACGCCCTTGGTCGCCGCCATTCCCACGCGAAGGGAAGGCATCGACGTCCGGGACGACTGGGACAATATCGGACAGCGCCAGACCGACAGCGGCTCGGTCGCTTTTGATCGCGTTGTCGTGTACGAGGAAGAAATCCTGCTGAATCCTGGCCCGCTATCGTCGCCGTTTGCCAGCCTTCGCGGCCTGA
Organism: Azoarcus sp.; assembly: GCA_031268685.1. Classification (GTDB taxonomy): domain Bacteria; phylum Pseudomonadota; class Gammaproteobacteria; order Burkholderiales; family Rhodocyclaceae; genus WRNU01. The sequence continues at coordinate 8,007 of JAIRWW010000217.1, read as the reverse complement.
TCGGGCAATTGGTATTCGCCAATCTGTTTTTGTCGATTGCCGAGGGCGCTTTCGGAGCGGCGCTGGCCTACCTGCGCGGCAAGGAAACGCAGCCGTGGTTTGAATCCCCGGCCCGGACGGCGCAGACCGACCCTTTCATCCTGCGTCATTTCGGCGAATTGTGGGTCAAGCTCGAAGCGGCGCGCGCGCTCACCGAAAAGGCCAATGTCCGCCTCGATCCCCTGTGGGCCAAGGCGGAAGCCCTGAGCGCTGGCGAACGCGGCGCATTCGCCATTGCGGTCGCTACCGCCAAGGTGGCGACGACCCAGATTGGGCTGGAGGTGGCGAACCGCATCTTCGAGCCGCTGGGCGCACGCGCCACCGCCAGCGCCCTGGGCCTCGACCGCTTCTGGCGCAATTTGCGCACCCAGACACTGCACGACCCTGTCGATTACAAGATTTACGAGTTGGGCAACTGGATTGTTAACGGCAGCTTGCCCGAGCCGACTTTTTATACGTGAGGCGAGCGCGAATAGCCGATGCTACGCTTGCGGCATGCCGTCGGGAGGCATCGCGCGCAGGCGTGCGACACGCTCCGCCGTGGCGGGGTGGGTCGAGAAAAGCCCGCGCAGTTTGCCGCCGGACAAGGGATTCATGATCATCATTTGCGCTGTGGCCGGGTGTTCTTCAGCGGTGCGAAGCGGCGGAATCCCCCTTGCGCTGGCTTCGATCCTGAGGAGCGCATCGGCCAGCGCGGCGGGATCTCCGGAGATTTCAGCGCCGCCACGGTCGGCCTCGAATTCGCGCGTGCGGCTGATTGCCATCTGTATCAGCATGGCCGCTATCGGGGCCAGGATCATGATCAATATTTGTGCGGCGGGATGGGGGCGGTTGCTGCCGCGCCCACCGAAGAACATGCCGAATTGCGCCAGGGCGGAGATTGCGCCCGCCACGGTGGCGGCAATGGTGGAAGTCAGGATGTCTCGGTGCCGGACATGGGCGAGTTCGTGCGCCATCACGCCACGCAGTTCACGCTCGCTGAGCAGGCGCAGAATGCCGGAGGTGGCGGCGACCGCGGCATGCGCCGGGTTGCGCCCGGTGGCGAAGGCGTTGGGCTGGTCTTCGTTGATGAGGTAGACCTTGGGCATCGGCAGGCCAGCGCGCTGCGACAGGTCGCGCACGATGTTGTAGAGATAGGGCGAGCTAGCGGCATCGACCGGGCGCGCACGGTACATTTTCAGCACCGCTGTATCGGAGAACCAGTAAGCCCATAAGTTCATGCCGCCACCCAGGAGAAGGGCGATCAACATGCCCTGCTGGCCGCCTATCGCGCCGCCGACTACGCCGAACAGGGCGACAATGCCAGCCATCAGGATGGATGTTTTCAGCCAGTTGCCGTACATGTGTTTTCCTTGCTGTGCTTTGCGCGGGAACGACTCCGCAAAGATGAAGGCAGCGGCTGCGAATTCAAGCCCCCGCCGCACTTGGCGGCGAGAACTGGTCGCCAGCATTCAGCGCGAAGCCGCGCAGGAATTCTGCCGCCGCCAGGCGCTTGCTGCCAGGGCGTTGCAGCTCGGTGATGCATAAAGCATCTTCGCCGCAAGCCACTACGACTCCGGCGTCATCGGCGCGCAGGATGCTTCCAGCCTCGCCCTGCCCCGCCACCGGATGCGCGGCCCATAGTTTGATTGCTGTACCGCGCACTTGGCCGGACGCGCCAGGATAGGGATCGAATGCCCTGACCGTGCACGCCAGTTCGGTTCCAGGCCGCCGCCAGTCGAGCACGGCTTCGGCGCGTGAAATTTTGCGGGCGTAGGTTGCACCCTCTGCGGGCTGCGGTTCGGCTGTGAGATGGTTTGCCGCCGCCAGCCGCGCCAGCGCTTCGACGATGGCTTCGGCCCCAAGGCGGGCGAGTTTGTTGTGCAGACTGGCGGCGGTGTCGTCGCAGGCGATGGCGACGGGGCGGCGCAACAGCATCGGGCCGGTATCCAGACCGGCATCCATTTGCATGATGGTGATGCCGGTTTCGCGGTCGCCCGCTTCGATGGCGCGCTGGATCGGCGCAGCGCCGCGCCAGCGCGGCAAGAGCGAGGCATGTATGTTGAGGCAGCCAAGTCTTGGCAGCGACAGGACTTCCGGCGGCAGGATCAGGCCATAGGCGGCCACGACCAGCACATCGGGGCGGCTGGCTATCAGGCGGGCGCGTTGCGCATCGGTGCGCAGGCTTTCGGGCTGGTCGAGGTCCAGGCCATGCGTCAGGGCCAGTTTTTTGACCGCGCTCGGGCTGAGTTTCATGCCGCGTCCGGCGGGGCGGTCGGGCTGGGTGAGCACCAACGGCACGGCATGGCCCGCGGAGAGGATCGCATCGAGGGCGGTTGCGGCAAATTCCGGCGTACCAGCGAAGGCTACGCGCAAGTTGGAACTCATCTAGCATTTTCCCAGGGAAAAATACGCGACATCGATACGCGACATCGCGCGAGGTTTGGCAAGGCCGGGCAGCGAGGCGAATCAAAATCAGGCTATGGCCGTGTCTTTATCTTTGTCTTCCTGCGCCTGTTTTATCAGCCGGGTCTTGATCCGGTTCAGCTTGAGGCGCGACAGGTATTCGACAAAAACCTTGCCGTCGAGATGATCCAGCTCATGCTGGATGCAGATAGCGAGCAGGCCATCGGCTTCCAGCTCGAACGGCTTTGCGTTCATATCGAGCGCCCGCAGCTTGATCCATTCGGCACGCCTGATCGTTTCGCGCACGCCGGGCACCGAAAGACAGCCTTCTTCGCTATCGCATTCGCCCGCGCGCTCGATGATCTGGGCGTTGATGAGCGCCAGCAGGCCCTTGCGGTCTTCGCTGACGTCGATGACGGCAATCCGTTTGTGGATGTTGACCTGGGTGGCGGCCAGGCCGATGCCCGAAGCTGCGTACATGGTTTCGGCCATGTCGCGTACCAATTGCCGGATTCCCTCGTCGATGACATCGACCGGGGCAGCCTTGGTGCGCAGGCGGGAATCGGGGAAACGTAAAATGGGCAACAGGGCCATAAAGCCTTACCGGATAAAGAAAACCGTCACGAACAGAATTTTTGCCCGCGTTCTAACATGGGCGGGCATGTGTTGCGCCTGAAGTCGAGAAGCCATTACGAGTTTTTATGTCCAATCGTCGCTTCGACACGCGCGGGCCGGGGCAAGCCCGGCAATGAGTGTACCGCAGGTTATATGGAAGCGACCCGCATCAACAGGAAGCGTGCAATGTCCCGAATTATATCTTTTCTCGCCGCCAGCGCCGCGGCACTGGTCTGCACTGGCGTACAGGCCGCGCCGCCCGCAATCGCCGCCGATGCGCCTGATTCTTATACCGTAGTGAAAGGCGACACCTTATGGGGAATTTCCGGGCGTTTCCTGGAAGAACCATGGCGATGGCCGGAAGTCTGGCGAATGCGCGAAGGCCAGGCCAGTAGCCAGCATCTCATCTACCCCGGACAAGTCATCATCCTCGACCGCCGCGGGCCGTACTTGCAAGTCGGCAAACCCGTGGGCGGCGGCAAGGCCGAGGACAAGGCCATGGCTGTTGGCGGCGATGTCATGTTGCAACCGAAGATCTACCAGATGCCGGTCGAAGAAGCTGTTTCGACGATTCCGCTGAAGTCCATCGCGCCCTTCCTCACCCGGCCCCTGGTCATCGAAACCAGAACCATCGACGACGCCGCCACAATCGTCGCCACCGAAACCAACCGCGTGTATCTCGCCCAGGGCGATACCGTTTTTGCCAAGGATCTGCGCCCCGATGTCGATAAATGGTCGATCTTCCGCCCAGGCAAACCGCTCATCGATCAGACCAGGCGCAAGAGACTGGGCTACGAAGTGCAGTACCTGGGTTCCGCCAGAGTCACCGAACGCACCGACCCGGTCACGCTCGAAATCATCGAGGCCGTCGAAGAAATCGGCACGGGCGACCTCATGCTGCCGACTGAAGGCAATTTGGTGTTTTCCTATGCGCCGCACGCGCCCGGCGAAGCCATCGATGCCAGATTGATCTCGATTTATCGCGGCGTGGCCGAAACCGGAAAACTAAACGTAATCGCGATCAGTGCTGGTAAACTCGCCGGTCTGGAACCGGGTCATGTGCTGGCCCTGTTCCGCGACCGCGGCACCGTCGCATACAAAAACAAAGATGCAAAAGCTGCCAAAACCCTTGCCCTGCCAGAAAAACGTTATGGATCGGTGCTGGTGTTCCGTGTGTTCGACAACGTGTCTTATGCCTTGATAATGAATACCGACGGACAGGCGACGATTGGCGACGCCGTCCGAAACCCCTGAAACCGCAGAGCGAGGCGGCGGCCCGCGAGGAACTCGCCGCCTGGCTCCGTTTCGCGCTGACACCGATCAGCCCGGCGCGGCAACGTAGTCTGCTTGCCGCGTTTGGCTTGCCGGAGAATGTTTTTGCCCAGCCGCGCGCCAATCTCGCCAGCGTAGCCGGGGCCGATGCGGCGAACGCCGTGCTTGGCGGCCCTGATCCTGCCGCGCTGGATGCCGCGCTGGCCTGGGCCGGAGAAGCCGGCAACGGCGTTCTCACCCTGGCCGATGCCGCTTATCCACAAGGCTTGCTGGAAACCGCCGACCCGCCGCCCGTGCTCTACATCAAAGGCGATCCGGCGCTGTTGAACCGTCCCGCGCTGGCGATGGTGGGTTCCCGCAATGCCAGCGCCCAGGGCGAGATCGACGCCGAAGCTTTTGCCCGCAGCCTGGCCGCATCGGGGCTGCTCATCGTCAGCGGGCTGGCGCTGGGAATCGACGCCGCCGCACATCGCGGCGCGCTCTCCGCCGGAGACGGGAGCACGGTGGCCGTCATAGGCACAGGCATGGATCGCATCTACCCGGCGCGCAATGCCGGGCTGGCGCGGGAGATAGCCGTCCGCGGCGCAATCATCAGCGAATTTCCGCTTGGCACGCCGCCCATGCCGCACAACTTCCCGCGCCGCAACCGCCTGATCGCCGGGCTTTCGCTGGGCGTGCTGGTAGTCGAAGCAGCGCTCGACAGCGGTTCGCTGATTACCGCCCGCCTTGCCGCCGAAGCGGGGCGCGAAGTCTTTGCGATTCCGGGTTCCATTCACTCCCCGCTGGCGCGCGGCTGTCATCGCCTGATTCGCCAGGGGGCCAAACTGGTCGAGACCGCTGAAGACGTTTTCGAAGAATTACGCGGACGCCTGGGAGGCGGACTCGGACTATCCCCACGGCCAGCCATGGCAGCAAACCCCCGGCATATCAAGCCCCGCGCACCGCGCACCGGAACGCCGCCCGCGCCCGCCCCCGCAAACCTCGCACCAGAAGCCGCCCGCGTGCTGGAAGCGCTCGGAAACAAAACATGCGACATCGACAGTCTGGCGCTGGCCACCGGGCTGAGCGTCGATGCACTGTATGCACATCTGCTGACGCTGGAGCTGGAAGGCGTCGCCGCCCGCCAGCCAGGCGGCGGCTTTCTGCGCCTGCATATATCGCGCGGCTCATGAACCTGCCGGGCGCATGACCCATATGCACGAAACGCCGAACTAAGCCCGCGAACCGCCGTTTTTTAACGTCTGGAGGCGCAAGCGTGGGGGCACAATGTCAAGGTGCGATTTCTTCTCACGATCATTCCCAGGACATAATCATGGCAAAGATCATCTGTGTGCTCGGCAATAAAGGCGGTACTGGCAAAACGACTCTCTCGCACATGCTGTGCCAGGGTCTGGGGCTGCTCGGCCATCGCGCCGCCTGCGTGTTGACCGACGTATCCCGCGAGCCGCTCTCGCCGGCGGGCCGCCGCTACATTACCGCCGATGCGCGCAACGCGGACGCGCTGGCCAAGGTGATCGACAAACTGCGCACGCTTGAAGACTGGGTAGGCGTCGTCGATGGCGCAGGCAACCGCACCGACATGGATCGCAAGCTCTACAACATGGCCGACATGGTGCTGCTGCCCTTCCGTGACTCGCACGAAGATATCCGCACCGTCATCCGCGACCTCGATCTGTTTCCGCGCGCCTATGCAATACCGGCGCAATGGCCGGGCAATGCCTGGCAGTGCGAAGCCGCCGACCGCAACGTGGCGCAATTGATGGGATCCTACCGGAACCGCCTTTTCAAGCCGGTCGCGGCCTTGTCCGCATCCAAGCTGCTGCTGCACAGGCAGGTTCCGGAACACCTGCCGAGTCCTCTCAGCAGGGCTTGCCGCGCCATCGCCCGCGAAGTGTTGAGCGTGCTGGAAATCGAAGTCGACAGCGAAGCGAAAGAAAACGAAGCTGTCGCCGAACGCCTGCCGCCCGCCGAAATGCCATTACGTCTGCATCGCATGGTCTGAAAACACTGCTTGCCCCGTGGCAGAAGATATGCGCGTCATTCTTGCATGTATCAGGTAAGATAGCCGGGCAAGTCACAGGAGGGAAAAATCATGACCATAGAACATACGGCCCACGACCCGCTCGAATTTGTGCGCAACATGTGGGGACGGATGGGCTTTTCGTTGCCCGGAATGGTAACGCCGACTCTCGATGTCGACGAACTGGACAAACGCATTGGCGACATGCGGGCAGTCGAAGGCTGGCTGAAGATGAATCTCAGTATGTTACAGATGGCTATACAGGGCTTGGACGTCCAACGCGCCGCAATCGCCGCCGTCAAGGCCATGAGCCAGGCACACAACCCAGAAACACCGCCAGAAGAAACCGCCCAGACGAGTCCCCAAGGCAATCCGTTCCTGTGGCCCTGGAACATGATGAGCGCCAAGGCGGGCGCAGAAGAAAACTTCTTGGTACCCATGCCGACAAGTGAAAGCGAACAGGCTGCCACGCAAGAAAAATCCCGCGTAAAACGCAAGACGCCAACAAACGGCAACAAGTAAGCAATGGAGCTTGCGGCTCCTGCGAGCCGCCGATTGCGGGACAAGGCCGTAGCGTAAATGCCTTGTCCCCTCCCCTGCTCCGGCACGTCGCGGCATCGGTCAGCGCGTGTTTTTCCGATCCACCATGCGGCTCACCGCTTCGCAGTGCTTGGCTTTTTGACCCACTGAACCGAAGACGCCGCTACAAAGGCCGCGACGTTCTCCCCCAAACTCCATAAAATTCGCCCATTGAAGCCGGATGCGAGAGTACAGCGCTGCCGATACCGGCACGATGCCAGCCTGCTCCAATGCCTAAAATCGCCCATGTCCGTGGCAAAACACCCAGCTTTTACTTCGTCTGCGGGTTTCTCCGTGCTGCCAAACGGACAGCGCCATGGCTAAAATGAAACCTTTTGTCCAATCGTAACTTAGGGAGACAGCCACATGGCTCAGCGCCCATTCAAAATCCTCGGCGTCCAGCAAATCGCCATAGGTGGTTCGAGCAAAGAAAAACTGCGTACTCTGTGGGTCGACATGCTCGGCTTGGAGGTCACGGGCAATTTCGTCTCCGAGCGCGAAAACGTCGACGAAGACATCTGCGCCATGGGCAAAGGCCCGTTCAAAGTCGAAGTCGATCTGATGCAGCCGGTCGACCCAGAAAAAAAACCCGCCGTCCATACCACACCGCTTAACCATGTAGGACTGTGGGTCGACGATCTGCCGCGCGCCGTGGAATGGCTGAGCGCCCAAGGCGTGCGTTTCGCGCCAGGCGGCATCCGCAAGGGCGCTGCGGGCTACGACATCACTTTCCTGCATCCAAAAGGCAACGACGAATTCCCCATCGGCGCCGAGGGCGTACTCATCGAATTGGTGCAAGCGCCGCCTGAAGTCGTTGAAGCCTTGTCCCGTGGCTGAATCTGGCGACGACTTCCGTACATACGCTTCGGCAAGAAGCGTTTTCTTCGGAATTCGTACACACACAGCCTCTTACCCCACCCCATACAAAGCCAACCAGGAGCCAGCAAAATCATGAGCGCCACACCGGAATCCCCTGCTTCCGAACTATCCGACCCCGAAGCAATCGCCAAAACCTACGCCGAAGTCGCCCGCCGCGCCTCAGGCCTGATAAGTGAACACGTTCAACACCAGATCAAAAAAGGTATGCAAACACCATC
>JAIRWW010000105.1 GCA_031268685.1 Azoarcus sp. | reverse complement strand
TTATCCGAAAATGTGCCTCACTGTCATGGCGCGAGGCTCTTTGGGGATACGAACATCAACTGATTGGGTGGTCGGATGTTGTTGATCTGGCGGTAGATCGGCTTCGTTCGGACTCAGATGAACGCGAGATTGAATTGTCCTGCCTGAATAAGTCAAATACATCTCGTATTGGTGAGTTACTTAGAGAACTTGCTGCTTCTGAACCCGAGAAGTTGGGATTAATGTCGGCTAAAAAATGGCTCTTCTTGGTGCTTGCGTGGACATTGGATAATAAGGATCGGGCTGATGACCCGTTAGCCGAAGTTGAAACAATTTATGCTGACTTTGATTATCCGGATGAGATTGAAAGTTTTGTGCGGTATATGCCAATGACGGATGGCTATGATCCAAGCCAGCACAGTAGAAAGGACAATGAAAATCGGTTATTTGAAAATTGGAGAAAATATTTGGATGTTGCTCGGCATGAAGTGGGGGTAATTTCTTGATCGTGCAGCAGACGCGCTTCACATGATGAAGGGTGAGGTTATTGTATTTCACCCATAGCGGGAGAGAGTCGAAAAGCATAATGCTACGTTTTTTGCGCCGCCGACCGCGTCACGGCAGGGCGGTAGCGTGCCTTGAAAAGCATTTGATCGCCAACGATGCGGGGTGCTTCACCCTGCATCTGTGGCTCGGCGACGGCTCCGAAGTCTCCTATGCCGCAGAAGTAGCCGCGGACAGCCCATCGAAGATATACGCACAAGTCAAAGAAGCGCTTGGTAACGACAGCGGCATTCACGTCAGCCTGGTGGGCAACCGGATATTTCTCCGGACGCAAACATTGACGCCTGGGCAAGCGAATCTCGTCAAAGCATTGCAAAAAGCGTTCGATGACAAAATCGTCCTCATCACAGAAGGGGACGAAGCGCTGGAAGAACGCACTGTGTATATCAACGCGCAACTAGTGGAAATCAAAAGGTCTGCCCTGGAAAATCTGGGCGTGGATTGGTCGGGCGCCATACACGGCCCATCGCTTGCCGTCGTGGGCGACATGAAACTGCTCAATACCGACAGCAAGGGCGACGATGGCAAAAGCTACACCGTCCGTCCCCGAGACAGCGGCGGCGACAGTCTGCCCAGCCTGGAAGAGTGGCCCGGCTATACCCAGCCCTTCCGGGCGGCGTTCAGTCTGGCGACCCTGATTACCTCCAAAATCAACATCCTGCGCGCGCAGGGCGATGCCTATGTAGTGGCGGAGCCGCGCCTGACCGCGCGCTGCGGCGGCAAGGCGGACTTCACCTCCGGCGGCGAAATGCCCATCCCGCTGCAAAACGGGCTGGGATCGACCTCTGTGGAATTCAAAAAATACGGCGTGCGCCTTTCCATCGAACCCAAGTGCGACAAACTCGGCAACATCCGCGCCAAAGTGGCCACCGAAGTCAGCCAGATCGACAACGCCGTTGCCGTCATGGGCGTACCGGGACTGCTGACGCGGCAGGCGGAATCCGAACTCGATCTGGTCGATGGCCGCGCCATGCTGCTCTCGGGCCTTGCCTCCTATGAGGCGGGCAAAAGCGAGAACAAAGTGCCCTTCCTGGGCAGCATTCCGCTGTTGGGGCATCTTTTTAAGAACACCAACACGGACGGCGGGCGCAGCGAATTGATCGTCATCATCACGCCCAGTTTCATCACATCGGAGAGCGACATCGTGCAAAAGAGCGTGCATCGCAGCCAGCGGCTCACTGGCGAGACCGACGACAAGCTCAACGAACAAAACATGAAACCACTGGACTGGACGCACCCATCCGCCCCGCCCGCGCTGCCGCAGACCCCTGGCATGGAAAGCGCGGTCTCCGGCGACACCCCTCGCTACCGCAGCTACGCAATGACCGGCGACGCGCCGTGGCGTCCCCTGCGCATCTATGACGACGGACAAAAGACTGTAATCGAAATGCCCGAAGGCGTCCCGGCGGACAGAGCGCCAACGCTGCTGGTCGTGGAACCCGGCGGCAGTGCGGACGGCGCGCCTGTGCGTTACCGCTTCGACGGCTCGCGCTACCTGGTCGACTCCGTCTTCGAGCGCGCCGTACTGGTGGCGGGCGCGGGCTATTACCGTCAGAGCATCATGATCGAGAGGCAAAAATGAAAACCCCGCGCTTGATCCTGGCGGCCTGCCTGAGCCTGTCGGCCTGCCTCATGGCGTCCCGGCCCATGTCCTCGACCCCGCCGCCGGACGTAGCGAAAACCGGCTATGGCACATTTGTTGGAATCGGCCCGCAACAAGAAGAACGTCTAGCCGAAGAAGCCGCCAGCCAGCTGGAACGAATCTACCCGTCGCACCAGAACCTGCTGCTCTTTCAGCAACGCATTCGAGCCGATGACAGCTTCGGCCAGCGGCTGACGAGCGCGCTGCAACGGGACGGCCACTTCATCCGCGCGTGGTATGACGCAGCCATGTCGCCGCAATGTAGCGAGACATCCAGCGGCGGCGGCGAATCCTACCGTACCGTGCCGGTGTGCTACCTGGTGGATTCCATCGAAGGGGGAATGCTGCGGCTGACGCTCTACACAGCGGGCGAAGTCTGGAGCAGGTTCTACAGCGCGGAAGCGGACGCCCTGCGCCCACTGGGCGCGTGGACGCATCAGAAGGGCTGATGAAATGACGCTCGCGCACCGCATCATGATCAAGCAGGGCATGAAACGCGCCCGCGTGCATCCTGGAGAAAGCGGCGCTTCGATGGTGGAGCTATTGATCGCGCTACCGATGTTCGTACTGCTGATCTTCATCATCGCCGAACTGGGCCTGATGTACCAAGCCAAGGCCGTCCTGGACGTCGCGGCGCTCTCGGCGGCCCGCTCGGGCGCGATCCACGGCGGCGACACAGGCGAGAT
>JAIRWW010000060.1 GCA_031268685.1 Azoarcus sp. | reverse complement strand
GGAAATCGGCGAAATCGTGGAACTGATTTCCGACATTACCGAACAAACCAATGTGCTGGCCCTGAACGCCGCCATCCAGGCGGCTTCCGCCGGTGAAGCCGGGCGCGGCTTCACCGTGGGTGCGGAAGAAGTGCAGCGGCTGGCGGAACGCTCCGCCGAGGCGACCAAGCAGATTGCAGCCATTGTGAAAACCATCCAAACCGATACCCAGGATGCCGTCGGGGCCATGGAAAACGCCACCCGCGACGTGGTGGAAGGCGCGCGGCTGTCGGACGCAGCCGGACAGGCGCTGTCCGAAATGGGGCAAGTGTCCATGGACGCAGCCCACCTGATCGAGCAAATCTCCACAGATACGCAAGATCAAGCCGCCGAGGCTATCCGGGTCGCGGAAACCATGAAGGACATCCTCGCCATCACCGAGCAGACAACCCATGGCACCAAGCAGACGGCTGAGTCGGTCGGACAATTGGCCGATCTGGCGATCGAACTGAAAGGTTCGGTTTCCGGCTTCAAGGTTTGATCCAGGCAACCTAGCACGGAATCGCTTTCATGACGCAAGCCAACGAACCGGATCTCGGGCCGCTCAACTGGGTCAGAGGCGAGATCGACCAAGCGCTGTCGCGTGCGGCGGACAGTCTTAAACTCGCAGCTGAATCGGACGATGGCCCCGCCAAAATCCAGTTCGCACAAACCCACCTGCACCAAGTCAATGGCGCGCTGTCCATCATCGGGCTTGACGGCCTGACCAAGTTCGTCGCAGCACTGGACTTATTCTTGGGCGCACTCGTGCGCAACGAATTGCCAACTGATGAAGCGCGGATCGAACTTGGCCGCCGCGCGCTCGCCAGCATCGGCAACTACCTCGACGAATTGATTCACGGCGCGCCCGACCAGCCGCTGAGGCTATTGCCGCTATACCGCGAATTGGCGACAGCCAGGGGCGAAGCAAGCCCATCACCCGCCGACCTTTTCTTCCCCGACCTGAGCGTGCGCATTCCCCGCCGCAGCGGGATGCCGGAGTTCGACGCGATACAACGGCAGCACCAGCGCCGGGTCATGCGCCTGCGCTTCCAGCGCGGCTTGCTCGACTGGCTGCGCCATCCAGACGGCAGTCACACCGACGCCATGCGAGCCGCCCTCGCCGGCCTTGAGGTTTCCGAAGACAGCCCCGGCATGCGCGCCCTGTGGTGGGCCGGGCAAGCGTTCATCGACACACTCCCATCCATTCCGCCCGACGAATTGCTTGCCGCCAAGCATGTGCTGTCCCGGCTCGAATCACAGTTGCGCCACATCGGCGACGGCCCGCAGGTATTGCCCGAGCGTCTGCTGCGCGAAATGCTCTACAACATCGCCAGCAGCCCCGCAACAACGGCGGTTCAGCAAGCGGCGCACAAGGCATGGGGACTGGATGCCCTTATCCCCGAAGAAGGCTCGACCGTCAGCGACCTTCCCTTGGCTCCGCTGCTTCAAGAGTTGCACGCCCGGCTGACCGACATCAAAGAAGAATGGAATACCTTTGGCGAGCATGGCGCAACGGCGCTGTCCGGGTTTACCGAACAGCTCGAAGACTTCACCAAATCCACCGCGACGCTTGGCCGCCCCGTCCTCTACCGCCTGCTTGGCGGCATGAGCCGCTTCATCGTGTGGCTAAGTGCGAATCCGCAACATTACTCCGAACCCATCGCGCTGGAATTCGCCACAGCCTTGCTGCTGGCGGAAACGGCGCTTGACCGCACCCAACCCGATGCTGGCTTCCAGACACGGGTAGGCGATGTGCTCGCCAGGCTGGAAGCTCTTGCGCGCGGCGACGAACCTGATGACGAACCCAGCGCGGCAGGCGTCGAATCCGCACGCAAACAGCAAGAAAAAGAAGCCCTGGCGCAGCTATCGCAGGAAATCCTTTCCAGCCTTGCCGCCATCGAGCAGACCCTCGATGACTTCTTCCGCGACCACGCAAAGCGCGCTCCCTTGGAAAACCTGTCCGCGCCCCTGCACCAGATCGAAGGCGCGCTCACCCTGCTGGGTGAAACCGACGCCATTACCCTCATCCGGGAAGCTGGCGAAACCATCGCCCGTCTGTCCAAGGGCGAAGACCCCATCGACGACGCCGAACTCGTCGAACTTGCCCGCCATTTCTCCGCGCTGGGCTTTTTCATCCAGTCCCTGCAATACAGCCGGACCTCCATTTCCCAATACCTGGACCCGAAAAAAGCCGCCGCCGCGACGAAAGTGGCCGAAATCGAACTCCCGGACCTGCCCGATATCCCCGCCGTCCATCCAGCGCCGGAACACGAAATCCACGCGATCCCCGCCCCGCCCGACGGCATCGAGGCCTTCCCGACTTTCGAAATCGTAACCGGCGAGGAAGCGGACATCGAAATAGCGCTGGAGCCGCCCGTCCCCATTCCGCCAGCCGCCGCCGAAGTCCAGCGCCTGGCCGAAGCGCCGAAAGAAGAACTCGACGCCGAATTGCTAAGCATCTTCATCGAAGAAGCGCGCGAAGTGCTGGAAGCCGTCGACACGCGCCTCGCGCAACTGCGGATCGAGCCAGGCAACCGCGACTATCTCACTGACATCCGCCGCGGCTTCCATACCCTCAAGGGAAGCGGGCGCATGGTCGGCCTGAGCGAACTGGGCGAAGCCGCCTGGGGAATGGAACAAACCTTCAACCGCTGGCTGCAACTCGAATGGCAAGTCACGCCAGCCCTGTTGCAACTGATCGACAATGCCCGCCACGAATTCACTTCCTGGGTCGCGCAGATCGAGGACGAATCCAGATATCACCGGGATGTCACGGCCCTGCTGGCGGAATCCGAACGGCTGCGCGACAGCGTACCGTCTATCGAAGATGCCGTCGGCGTCCAAAGTGCCGCTCGCCCCCCCGCAACCAAAACACCCGAACCTACCGCACCGCCGCCCCCACGGGAAGAATTTACCGAAACATCGCTCGATCTCTCCGAAACCTTCTTGGAGGACGCGCTCACTGGAACGAATACGCCCGCCGAGGGGCTGGAATCCGGCAACGGGCAAGAGTCGCCCCAAGACACGACATTTGAAATCGAGGGACTCGACCTTAGCGAAACCGAGGAAGCGCCTGCGGCCGATGCCAATGCAGACAAAGCTGCATCGGCGTCAGTAATACCTGAGTTCAAACCATACGACTTCGGGTCATTCCAGTTCGATGCCGAACCAGAAGTAGAAAACGAACCGCCCACGGAAGCGGACGACAATCTTGCCGCCACGCTGTTGCCCGAGTCCGGGTACGACACCCTGATCATCGGCAACATCGAAATTTCCAGACCGCTCTTCGAGCTTTACGTAGCCGAAGCGCAGATGCACATCACCACGCTGCACCAGGAATTCGACCACCTCGCCACAAATCCCACCCTCCTGGTATCGGACTCGGCCCTGCGCGCCGCACATTCGTGCGCGGGTATTTCCGGCACCGCGCGCTGTGCGCCGCTCTATCTGCTGGGCAAAGCGCTTGAACACGCGCAGCAACGGCTCTACGACCAAAAACGTCCTCCCACGGCCAACGAACTGGCCTTGCTGACGGCCAGCGCCGACATGCTCGACGCCATGCTGACCGAAGTCATCAGCCTGAACATGCCGCTGGAGACGCCGGAACTAATTGAACAACTGGACCGGGTCGGGCATGCGCCGACCGATATCGAAAATATCGCCGGCGCGCCCGACGACAAAGCCATCGTAGAGGTAGCGGCCAAGATATTCCCTGAAGCCGCATCGCAGCAGCTTACGCCGAAATCCGCACCCATCTCGGAAAGCCCGGCGACAGCAGTGCACGACGAAATCGACGAACAACTGCTGCCGATTTTCATTGAAGAAGCCGGAGAACTGCTGAACAACCTGCATCAAACCCTGCGCGCCTGGAGCGGCGATACCGGCAACGCCGAACACGCCGCGCTGGTCAAACGGTATCTCCATACCTTCAAGGGCAGCGCGCGCATGGTCGGAGCAATGACCCTGGGCGGCCAGATACACCAACTCGAATCCCGCGTGGAATCGGCTCTCCACGCCGAGCAGGACATCCCCGCCCTGATCGACGAGGTCGCTTCCGCGCTGGATGTCGCCGAACAAGCGATAAGCACACTCACCAACGGCCCCGCCGAGGCCACTACAACCACGGCCACCATTCTCGAAAGCGCGCCGCCGATAACGCCGCCTTATCTTCCGGCCAAAACCGTCACGCCGTTCTTGCCCATTGCGCCAGCCGACACCCCGGCCACCCTGGCTCCGGCAGGCGAAGCCGAGGCCGCCAACGTCGCCTTGCGCGTGCGCGCCGACATGGTCGACAACTTCGTCAACGATGCCAGCGAAATCGGCGTGGCGCGTACCCGCATCGAAGGCGAATTGCGCCAATTGCGCCGCAGCATGCTCGATCTCACCGAAAACGTCATCCGCCTGCGCAACCAACTGCGCGAAATAGAGATACAGGCCGACGTGCAGATGCAAACCCGCATCGCCCAGGCCGAAAGCAAGCATACCGAATTCGATCCGCTAGAAATGGATCGCTATACGCGCCTGCAAGAACTGACGCGGATGATGGCCGAGAGCGTCAACGACGTCACGACGGTACAGCAAAACCTGCTGAAGAACCTCGACAGCGCCGACTTCGCCCTGCACAGCCAGGCGCGCACCACCCGCGAATTGCAACAGGCATTGATGCAAGTACGCATGGTGCCATTCGACAGCCTCGCCGTGCGCCTGTACCGCATCGTGCGCCAAGGCGCCAAGGAACTGGGCAAGCGCGCCAATCTCGACATACGCGGCGGCGGCATCGAAATCGACCGCAGCGTACTCGACCACATCGTGGCCCCGCTCGAACACCTGCTGCGCAACGCGCTCGCGCACGGCATCGAGCCGACGGAAATACGCCATGCCAGCGGCAAACCGGAAATCGGACAAATCACGCTCACGGCACGCCAGGAAGGCAATGAAATCGTAATCGAACTGGCCGACGACGGCGCTGGCCTGAACTTTGACCGCATCATCGAACGCGCGCGCGCGCGCGGCCTGCTAGGCCCAAGCGAAGTCCCTGACGAACGCCGCCTGACCAACCTGATTTTCGTTCCAGGCTTCTCGACCGCCGAAAAGGTATCCGCCGTTTCCGGCCGCGGCGTCGGCATGGACATCGTAAAAGCCGAAACCGCCGCTGTCGGCGGCCGCATCGACGTCTCCTCCACGCCGGGAACCGGAACACTGTTCAGCATTTTCCTGCCGCTCACCCTGGCCGTCACCCAGGCTCTGCTGGTGCGCTCCGGCAGCTACCACTACGCAATCCCGGCAAGCATGATCTCGCAGGTCATGGAACTAAAGACCGATGCCATAGAACGGCTGCAAGTCGATGGCAGCATAGAGTGGCTTGGACAGCGATATTCCTACCATTACCTGGCGAACCTGCTCGGCGACCGCTCAGCCACGCCGGAAACCGGCCGCTATAGTTGGGTGCTGCTGCTGCATTCCGGCTCACAGACACTGGCCTTGCATGTGGACGCCCTGCGCGGGCACCAGGAAATCATCGTCAAAAACGCCGGCCCGCAACTGGCTCGCATCGTCGGCATGTCCGGCGCCACCGTACTGGGCAATGGCGAAATCGTCCTGATCATCAACCCGGTCGCCATGGTGAGCCGCGAAATCATCTATGGCCAGACCGTCGGGGACGAAAAATCATTGCCCCCCGTGCAATTGCCGCCGCCTCACGAGCCGACGGTCATGGTGGTCGACGACTCGCTCACAGTGCGCAAGATCACCAGCCGCATGCTCGAACGCGAAGGCTACCGCGTCGTTACCGCCAAAGACGGCGTCGATGCCATCGAGTCGCTGATCGACAACATTCCGGACGTAATACTTTCCGATATCGAAATGCCGCGCATGGACGGCTTCGATTTCGTCCGCAACATCCGCGCCGACGCGAGGCTGAAAGATGTGCCGGTAATCATGATCACCTCGCGGCTGGCGGACAAGCATCGTGACTACGCAATGGAAATCGGCGCCAATTACTATCTGGGCAAGCCCTATCAGGAAGAAGAACTTCTCGGACTGATCGCGTCTTATACCCAGCACAACACTGCTCATCCCGCCTGAATACCTGTTAGAAGCTCTGGACAAATTTCATTCGTTCGGACTGAGTTTATCGAAGCCCTTGATTCCACGGGCCATACCCTTCGGCAAACTCAAGGCGGGCGGAATTGCTCGCAGCTTCTCTGGCGTCAAACCAAAAAATCCAGCGCGGTTTCAGGCGACAACAAATCCTGCAAACAGGCAAGCTGGCGCATGCCGCATCAACAGCGGACGCCGCCGTTATCAGCGCTGTTATCCGCCGTCATGACCAATTCGCACACAACGTGACAGCCACGGCAGCGTAAAATGCGGCCATGGATACTATCTCTAGCAACTTCACCCACCATTTCCTGATCGCCATGCCCCACATGGCCGATCCGCATTTCGCACGCGCCCTGACCTATATCGCCGAACACAACGATCAAGGCGCGCTCGGCCTCATCGTCAATCGCCCGATAGACATGACGCTCGGAACACTTTTCGAGCGCGTGGAACTCAAGCTGGACGTCGCAGGCTTCGATGCGCAACCTGTCTATTTCGGCGGCCCGGTACAGACCGACCGCGGCTTCGTCCTCCATCGCCCGACCGGCGACTGGCATTCGACACTAAAGGTCAACGACGAAGTCGGCCTCACCAGCAGCCGCGACATCCTGCAAGCCATCGGCAACAAAGGCGAACCGCGCGAAGTGCTGGTAAGCCTCGGTTTTGCGGCCTGGACGGCGGGCCAACTCGAACAGGAACTCGTCGATAACGCCTGGCTCACCGTCCCCGCAGACATGTCGATCGTCTTCGACCTGCCGCCCGAAGAACGCATGACCGCCGCCCTGAACAAGCTGGGCATCGACCTAACCCAGCTCAGCGTGGTTGCCGGGCATGCCTGAAGGCGCGCCAAGCGTCTCCCGCCTCCATCCCTTACCGGCGCGCGGCTGCCTTCTCGGTTTCGACTTCGGCCTTGCCCGTATCGGCGTGGCCGCTGGCGAACTCGAAAC
>JAIRWW010000035.1 GCA_031268685.1 Azoarcus sp. | reverse complement strand
CTCGCGCAGGCAGGCGACGATGTGTCCAGCTGCGGCGGAAGGCGCTAGCTTGAGCTGTTCGCCGCCACGGCGGGCCTGGTATTCGACGATGCCTTCCTTCAGGCCGCGTTCGCCGACGGTGAGCCGGTGCGGGACGCCGATCAGTTCCCAGTCGGCGAACATTACGCCGGGGCGCTCGTCGCGGTCGTCAAGGATGACATCGACGCCCGCAGCCCGCAGCGATTCGTAGAGCCTGCCCGCTTCGGTGCGCACTGCTTTCGATTTGCCCCAGCCGACGGCGCAAATGACGGCCTCGAAAGGCGCTATCGCTGCCGGCCAGACGATGCCGCGTTCGTCGTTGCTTTGTTCTATGGCCGCGCCCAGGATGCGGGTAATGCCGATGCCGTAGCAGCCCATCTCGAAGAAGCGCGGCTTGCCGTCGATGTCCAGAAAAGTGGCGTTCATCGCCCGCGAGTATTTGTCGCCGAGATAGAACACATGACCGACTTCGATGCCGCGGTCGATGGCGAGCAGCCCTTTGCCATCGGGCGAGGGGTCGCCCGCGACGACGTTGCGGATGTCGGCAACGATGCCGGGTTCGGGCAGGTCGCGCCCCCAGTTCACGCCGGTGCAGTGATAGTCCGCGGTATTGGCGCCGCAGATGAAATCGGCCATGTTGAGCACCGTGCGGTCGGCGACAATCCGAACCGGCTTTTTGGGCGCGACGGGGCCGAGATAGCCTGGTTCGCAGCCGAAGTGATCGACGATTTCGGCATGGGTGGCAAAGCGGAAGCCCGCGTTCAGGCCATCTATTTTGCTGGCTTTGACCTCGTTGAGTTCGTGATCGCCCCGCAACAGCAGAAGCCAGATCTCTGGCGCGCCGGTTTGCCCGGCTTCGTCGTTTCCATGGCTGGCAAGCACCAGCGATTTGACGGTAGCGGCGAGTGGCGCGCCAAGGAAGCGGGCGACATCTTCGCAGGTTTCATGACCAGGCGTGGCCACTCTGGCGAGTGCGGCTGTAGCGCCAGCGCGCGCCGGAAGCAGAGGCAGGGCTTCGGCCAGTTCCATGTTGGCGGCGTAGTCCGAATCCGGACAATAGACGATGGCGTCTTCACCGGTATCGGCTATCACCTGGAATTCATGCGAGCGGTCGCCGCCAATGGCGCCGGTATCGGCTGCGACGGCGCGGTATTCAAGGCCGATACGGTCGAAGATGCGACGGTAGGCCGCGAACATTGCATCGTAGCTTTTGCCAGCGGCTTCTGCGTCGCGGTCGAAAGAGTAGCCGTCTTTCATGATGAATTCGCGCCCGCGCATCACGCCGAAGCGGGGGCGGCGCTCGTCGCGGAACTTGGTCTGTATCTGGTAGAAATTGCGAGGAAGCTGGCGGTAGCTCTTGAGTTCCTGGCGGGCAATGTCGGTGACGGCTTCTTCCGAGGTCGGCTGTAGGGCGAAGTCGCGCTCATGCCGGTCGCGCAGCCTCAGCATTTCCGGCCCCATAAGGTCCCAGCGCCCGGTTTCCCGCCACAGTTCGGCGGGCTGCACCAGCGGCATGGAAATCTCCAGCGCTCCGGCCCGGCTGAGTTCGTCGCGGACAATGGCTTCGACCTTGCGGATCGCGCGCAGGGCCAGCGGCATGTAGTCGTAGATACCGGCGGCTACCTTGCGGATCATGCCAGCGCGCAGCATGAGCTTCTGGCTGACGACTTCGGCATCGGCGGGCGCTTCTTTCAGGGTGTTCAGGTGAAACTGGCTGGCGCGCATAGGGGAAAGGGCAAAATCTGCAAAGTTTGTGATTCTAGCAGTGCGCCCGCTTTGCCGGAATGGAAAGCGTTACAACTTCAGGGCAATCGCTCGAATGCTCCTTGCCGCTACACATCCATACTGAACAGGCGCTCGCGACAGAGATCGGATTTGCGGCGATGAGTCGGCGCAGCTTGATGCCACCTTTGCGCGGGACTAAACAGCTACCCTTCTGGCCCCCGGCTCCCGACTCTGACCTCCCGCACCTCATCCTCGTCGAAGGACTTCAGCCACGCTTGCCAGCGCTGGTCATCGGTGACCGTCGCGCAGATTTCCAGCCAGCCGTCGGCCAGTTCGCGGATTTCCTGGTCGCGCGAAAGCGGCGTTTCCTTGAGGAAATACGCCGTGTCGGCGCACATCTGGAAGACGAGCCGGATGGATTTTCCTTCGCCGAAACGAAAATGCCCGTCCGCCTCGTATTTTTCCAGGTCGAATCCGGCGGGGCGCTCAAAGGGAAGCACCACCAGTTGCCGCTGAATCGTGCGTAATACGCGCGAAATGCCAATGCCTTCCAGTTGCTCGCACAACTCGGGCGCGCTGATCTTGCGCGAACCCTTGCGCGGGATGCGCTTCAGGATTTCCAGGGCGAGGATGATGCCTGCGCGGGAGTCGGGGCGTTTGGCCATGGCGGTAGGTGTTACTGTGTTTGCTTCCCCCTGTTTGACTGACGATCTTTGACGACAGCAAGGCTAGGAAACGGCTGGGCGGCGCCGACGGTTCAGTTTCATCAGAACCCGATTGCATTTCTCGATCACATCCGCTTCTTCTTTTTCGTATACGTCAAGGAATTGATTGATCTCTTCCTGTACATTGGCAATACGAGTTGAAAATTCTTCCTCATTGAATAACCAGTGCCCTCTTTGATCTCGAGAGAAGTCATCAGGCCCGAAATGGTTAATCGCAAACCACCTCCACCCATCTTCATCTGGCAATCCGAAAATTAACTCTTGATCAAGTTTAACCTCATTATTTTCTTCAAAATCGTTTCCGTTTAGATACACTTGGACGTAGACGCCATAATTTCCGCGATCGATAAGCACATCAATCCATATGGCAAGGGCGCCGTCAGTCGTTTTTTTAAATTCTAGACCACGAAGTCTTTTATCATTCCTTACCAGATCTTCAATATCTTGATCTTCGTATTTCACACGCTTGAAACCATTTTTTTCAAATCGTTCTTTTATATTCCCGTAGAGTCTGTTCCAGAACTCGATCTCCCGGTTTTCATATCTCGGTTTGATCGCCTTGGCTATGGCTTCTGCGGCTTCGATTTCTTTCACGGTACTCAGCAGGCTTTCGATTTCTTCCATTTCATCCTCACGGTTTGTCTGGTTGGTCAGCTTTCTAATCAGAAGAATATACTGATAGACAGCTTCACGTAAAACGGGGGTTGTGACGCATTCTTTGATAACACGGTTCAGGAAACAAAGAATGTCCTCCTTGAATGTAATGTTTCTCCATTTTTCAGGATTATCACCTGCGCTTTGTGGCTCTCTATTATCGAGTGTCAAAAGCAGGTAGGCACGATCAGGGCACTTTTCTGAATATTCGCTTTCAACGAATTTGTAGTAGTCGGAAAGTTGATTTTGCTGTTCGCCCGCATCAATTTTCATTTCGATTATGACCAGATTTTTGCCGTCCCTGATAAAAAAATCAATACGCCGCCCGGCCCTTGTGGGAAATTCTCTTCTTACTTCCAGGTCGTTCTTTGGTGTCTCCAGTGTCTCCCATTTCTCTATTTCTCTTGTCGGCGCAGGTTGCCGGGCCTGCTGAAGCTGACGCCGGGGGGGATTTCGGATGGTCTCAAGAAACAAATCCAGGAACAGCCTCCCCTGATGATGACACCCCTTGGGATTCAATAATTCAAACAAAAAGGCTGAATGCGTCGAAACTTCGTAACGTTCCCGGTCGAGAATGGAGAAAATATTGAAATCTTCTCCCGTTTCATATCGGCGCTGGTCATACTTGGCAATTATTTGGGTTGTCTGCGAAAGCAGGCTGGCTGCTGTATTATTCATGTCGTTTCCTCTCCCCATGCTCTAAATGATTCTGCGTATCCTACTGTACTTACCCTTTGAACACAACGCGATCGCATAAACCCCATCCTTTGCTTCCCCTCGCCCCTGAGCGACGTTTCCTCCCCCTGCGCCTGCCTCCTCTCCAGCACGGCGAAATCCCCCCTGCGTCAGCTTCGGCAGGCCCGACAGCCTGCGCCGACAAGATTCCTCGTCCCGCGCGGGAATTCCCCATGCATCGAGTTTTTTTCGCACCATATCCCAAGCTTGGGCGAGACGCATATCCAACCCGAACTTTGTCTCCGCCCGTGGGAGATCGCGCCGCCAGGGGAATTCTGGTCCCGGCGGCATCGCCGGCTTTCGACAAATCGCGCCATTCCATGTTTTTTCTCCCGCAAATCCATTACGTGAAGCATTCTTGCACGGGGTCGCGTCAAAATGCGTCGCGTTCAAACAGGGTACGGCACGCCTGGGGCATCAGGGCAATCGCATGAATGCCGCTATCGTAATTGAGGCGTAGGCGCAAGGCGCGTCGTGCAACACATCCGACCCTGCATTGCTCCATTTCTTTGCCCGGCGCTTTCCCAAACGGCCACAGTCCGAGCCAGTCCGGCCTTTCAGGACAAGCTGCGCCGCTCGGCCAGCGCCTGGGCAATGGTGCCGATGTCGATGTGTTCGAGTTCGCCGCCGACAGGCACGCCGCGCGAAAGGCGGCTGACCGCCAGACCGCGCGCGGTGAGCAAGGTGGCGAGGGTAATGGCCGTGACTTCGCCTTCGTTGGTGAAGTTTGTGGCAAGGATGACTTCCCGCACCAAGCCGTCGCTGGCGCGGGCGAGCAGGCGATCCAGCCCCAGTTCGCGCGGGCCGATGCCGTCCAGCGGCGAGAGCCGCCCCATCAATACATAGTAGAGGCCGTCATAGGATTGGGTTTGCTCGATCATCGCCAGATCGGCGGGCGTCTCTACCACGCACAGACGGCTTGCGTCACGGCGCGGATTGGCGCAACGCGCGCAGATTTCTTCTTCGGAAAAGGTGTTGCAGCGCGCGCAATGGCAGAGCGTCGCAAGCGCGCGGTCCATCGCCCGCGCCAGACGCGCCGCGCCCTTGCGATCGTGTTGCAAGAGATGATGGGCCATGCGCTGCGCCGAACGCGGCCCTACGCCGGGCAGGCAGCGCAGGGCGGCGATCAGTTCGTCGAGACTTGAGGGAGCAGCCATCAGAACGGCATCTTGAGTCCCGGCGGCAGGTTAAGCCCGGATGTGAAGCCGGACATCCTTTCCTGGGTCACGCTTTCCACTTTGCGCACCGCGCTGTTGACCGCCGCCGCCACCAGATCTTCGAGCATTTCACGGTCGTCCATGACCGTGGGGTCGATGTTGACCCGGCGCACTTCGTATTTGCCGGTCATTGTGATCTTGACCATGCCTGCGCCGGATTCGCCTTCGATTTCGAGCGCCGCGATCTGATCCTGCATTTTTTTCATGTTTTCCTGCATCTGCTGGGCCTGTTTCATCAGGCCGGCAATTCCGCCTTTCATCATTCGATAGCTCCGTGATGGGTAAAAAGTAACTGTATGCGGGTTACAACAATTTGACCGTGTTTTCGTTCAGGCTGGCGTCGAAACGCTCAATCAGCCCGAGCACGAAGGGGTCGCATTCGAGCGCCGCCATGGCTTGTGCATGGCGTTCGCGGCGGTCGAGTTCGTCGCGCTGCGCCGGGGTTTGCCCGGCAATAGCGCCTGTTTCGATGTGCAGCTTCATTGGGCGGCAAAGAGCGCGGGCAAGTTCGCTTTCGATGCGCGCGGGCACGGTGCTGTTGATTTCGAGCAAATGGCGATAGCTGTCCGAGAGGCG
Organism: Azoarcus sp.; assembly: GCA_031268685.1. Lineage (GTDB taxonomy): Bacteria > Pseudomonadota > Gammaproteobacteria > Burkholderiales > Rhodocyclaceae > WRNU01. Next base: position 11,098 of record JAIRWW010000035.1, on the reverse strand, counting down.
CAGGCGCAAGTTGTCGCCGGAGCGCTCTAGCCATTCGCAATGCTGCGCCAGTTCGCGCGCCAGCCCGGAGAGTCCGAGCGCATGCACGGTTTCGCGCCAATCGGCGCGCGCGAAAGCTGCCGTGACGGCAGGCTCGCCGACGGCAGTCTCGCTTGGCTGCGGAGACGCATTGTCATCCGGCGTTTTCTTTTCCTGCTGCCCGCGCATGCTGGCCGGGCCGGGAAAGCTCTGGATAGCCCCTGCCCGTTTCCCCCCCCCTGCTCCTGCCCGTTCGGGCTGAACCGGCCCTTGCCCTTGATTCCACGAGGAATGCCCTTCGGCCCCTTCGACAAGTTCAGACCGAAGGGCGTTGTTCAGCGCTTCCTCAGGAACATGGATCGCGGCTTCAGGCGGCAAGGCTTCCCAAGGCGGCACATCGCCAGCGGGTTTCGATTCGGGCCGCGCTATGGCCGCCTGTGCCGGGGCGGGCGGAATCGCCGCTGTCTTTTTTTCCGCCACGGGCGGAAGCGTCAATTTACGAATCGCGCCATCCGGGCCGCCGCCTGCCGGTGGAACACCGGGCGGCGGCTGTTCGGGACGGAAGGCCAGAAGCCGCAACAGGCTCATGGTGAAGCCGGTGTATTCGTCGGGCGCAAGCGCCAGTTCGTCGCGGCCATGGATGGCGATCTGATAGGCAAGTTGCAGGTATTCGGCGTCGAGCCGTCCGGCATGGATGGAGAGTTGCGCGCGCTCGCATTCGTCTGCCACGGCGGCAGGCGCGAATTGCACAAGCGCAACTCGCGCAATGAGCGTCGCCAAAGCCTGCAAGGCGGCGTCGAACGACAGGCTGCGCGCCTCCATGCCGTCGGCCACGGCGATCAGGGCCTGGGCGTCGCCCGCGGCAAGCGCGTCGAGAATCGCGTACAGGTGATCGTCGCCAACGGTGCCGAGCATGTTTGTGACTTGCTCTTCGAGTACCTGACCCGCGCCATGGGCAATGGCCTGGTCGAGAAGCGAGAGCGCATCCCGCATCGATCCGCTGGCGGCGTGCGCGAGGTGGCGCAGAGCGCCCGGCTCGAAGGGCGTCGACTCGGCTTCGAGGATGCGCGCGAGGTGCCCGGAGATTTGCCCAGGCGGCATCTGCTTGAGGTTGAATTGCAGACAGCGAGACAGCACCGTGACCGGGATTTTCTGCGGATCGGTGGTGGCAAGAATAAATTTGACATGCTCGGGCGGTTCTTCGAGCGTTTTCAGCATGGCGTTGAATGCATGCCCGGTGAGCATATGCACTTCATCGATCATGTAGACCTTGTAGCGCCCCGCAACCGGCGCATACACGGCGCGATCCAGCAGCGCCGCCATGTCGTCGACGCCACGGTTGGAAGCGGCGTCCATCTCGACATAGTCTGGAAAGCGGTCGGCGTCGATGGCGCGGCAAGCATCGCATTGCCCGCAGGGCGTGGCGCTCACACCGGCTTCGCAATTGAGAGCCTTGGCGAGAATGCGCGAAATCGTGGTCTTGCCCACTCCGCGCGTACCGGTGAAAAGCCACGCATGATGCAGCCGCCCGGTGGCGAGCGCATGGGAGAGAGCACGAACAACGTGCTCTTGCCCGACCAGCGTCTCGAACGATTTGGGCCGCCACTTGCGCGCCAGAACCTGATAACTCATGGGGGCCGATTCTACCGTGCGCACAAAGCAAAAGGGCGCTGCCTGTCAGCGCTCTGAATTCGGGGTGGCGAGCCTGACCCCCGGCACTTGCAGGGAACGGCTGTGGCTGCTGCCTTCCGGCCCTGACCAGGTTCACCGCGCTGCAATGCGGGGAGACCCGCCACGGGGGGCGATTGTACAGCAAGACCGCCCAAGGCAAGCCCTCCTGAGCAAACAAACTGTCGCTATGTTTCAAGCATGGCGTTCAGGCAGAACCGGCCCGATCCGCGAGGCTTTCGACCTCGAAGCCCACGATGTTGCGCTTGTCCCGGCTGAATTCCACGCCGATCAGGTGAATGGGCTGGCCAGCGCCGCGGTATTTGCCCGCGTAACCTCTATCCTTGATCTGCTGGAGCGCGCGGCCTTCCGGAAAGGCTTCCACGACTTTGAACTCGAACAGATACACATGCCCGTTGAAACGCACCGCCATATCCAGCCTGCCGGTCGAAGAGGCATCCTCGGCCACGACATCCAGGCCCAGCGAAATGAAATAGGCGTAGAACACGCTGGCGTAATAGCCCTCGTATTCGCCAACGTCGTTCTTCCTGTGCCAGTCCGCGGGAATACCCGCGAAGCAGGCTGTAATCAGCTCACGCAATCCAGCGAAATCGTTGGCTCGAAGCACACTGTAAAGGCTTGGGTGGCGCGCATCTCGAATCTGCTGCGGACGCAGCCTTTGCAGCAGCGCGCCGTACAGGCTGCTGCGGACTTCCCGGTTGGGAAAGCGCAGCGCATATTGCCTGACCGCTCCAAGGCTCTCGAAATGGTCTATGGTCAGGTAGCCCGTCTGAAATAAAAGCGCTATGGGGTGGATGTCTCCAACCTCGAAAGAAGAAATCAAAATGTCGGTGGCCGTCATTTGTTCCAGATCGGGAAGATAGATCGATTGGTCCAGCAGAACGTCCAGCAAAAAAGTCGGCGTGCCCGTCTCGAACCAGTAGGGGCTGAATTCCCGGCTATCGAAAAGCAGCAGCAGATCGAAGGGGTTATAGACCGCCTCGCCTGTCCAGTTGTAGCCGTTGTACCAGTCGCGGATTTCTTCCCTGTCCAGCCCGGGCAGTTCCGGAGCAAATACGGTATCCACATCATGGTCGGTATAACCGCAGATGGCCGAGTACGCAGGGGAAATGGTAATGTCAAAAAGATTATTCAGCCCCGAAAAGATATTTACCTTGCTGAGCCTGGAGACGCCCGCAAGCAGGGCGAACTGGATGTGGGCATCCTGATCTTTTACGACGGAATACAGGTCGTGCAACCCGTCGCGCATCTCGCGGGCAAGTTCGGGGCGGGCAAGATTGTCGAGAATGGGCTTGTCGTATTCATCGACGAGAACCACGACGCGCTGGCCAAATTTCCGTTCCGCTTCCAGAATCAGATTGGCAAAACGCCCGGGGACGCTGGCAGCAACGCTTTCCAATCCCAGTCTTTGTTCGTTTTCATGAAAAATTTCGAGGATGCGCTGCGTCAAGCCGTCCCGTGTTTGCTGTACGCCGCTGCCGAAACTTATTCGGATCACAGGGTACTTTACCGACCAATCCCATTTGCCGTGGCAGTCCAGCCCCCTGAACAAGGCTTCGTTACCCTGGAAAAGTTCGCCCAGCGTGTCCAGAAAAAGACTCTTGCCGAAACGGCGCGGGCGGGAAAGAAAATAGCATTTCCCTTCTTCGATCAAACGCAGGGCATAAGGCGTTTTATCAATGTAGTAGTAGTCGCCCTCGCGGATTTTGGCGAAGGACTGGATGCCGATGGGAAGCTTTTTGCGGGTCATGGCGATGCGCGCTGAAAACAAATCACGGGCCATGATACCCGCAAGCGCAGACGGGGGAGATGCCGGATGCAAGACTTCCCGCCTCCGGGCCAGGGAAATCGTACTGAAAGAATGCCGCTCTCACGGGAAAAACTCCGTCGGCGGAAGGGGCACATATTCAGCGCCCATGCCAATAGCGCGCTGCGGTTTCCCGCCAGCCCGAGGCGAGCAGCTTTCCGTCCTTCGCGTCGAGCAGCACCGTTCCCGCATTGTCCGTCCGCATGTTGCGAGCGCCCGCGTCTTCCCATCGCTCAAGTACGCGCGGATGAGGATGGCCATAACGGTTGCGGTACCCCGCTGAAAATATCGCCACTTCCGGGCGCACAGCGGCCACGAAAGCCGCGGATGACGACGAGCGGCTGCCATGGTGCGCGGCCACGACCGCTGTACTTGCCAAATCCCCGCCATGCCGGGACACCAGACTGTATTCGCTGCCGCTTTCGATATCGCCGGTCAGGAGCAATGAAACGCCGCCCGCCCCTCGCACCCGCAGCACGCAGGAAAGATTGTTGCCGCGCCGCTCGCCGGAGAGCGCTTCCGGCGCCAGCACGGCGAAATCGACATCGTCCCAGCGCCATTGCAGGCCGTCGACGCAAGGAATGCCGCGCACCATTCCGGATGCGCCCTCCCCTGCCAGCCCTGCGCCCTCGCCGCCCGCGATGATTTCTCCAGCCCCGACGCGCGCCCGCACACTCTCCAAACCGCCTGCATGGTCGTCATCATCGTGAGAAATGGCTATTGCATCGAGCGTCGTGACGCCCCGAGCGCGCAGATATGGTACGACCACGCGCTCGCCAGCATTGCTCTCACGTCCGTAAAGCGGGCCGGTGTCATAGAGCAAATTGTGGTTCGCGGTCTGCACATGCACCGCCAAGCCCTGTCCGACATCAAGCACGACGGCGCGAAAATCTCCCTGCCGCGGCGGCTCCGGCCGCCAGAACAGGAAGCCGCCGAGCACCGCCAGTGCCGCGATGCGCCCAGGCGTGCCGCGCGGCAGTATCGTCACTATGGCCACCGCCAGCATAATCGCCAGCAACCACGGCGGCGGCAAGGGATGCTCGCGCAGGGCGAATGGAAACGAAGACAAATATTGCAAGGCATCCATCATCCACGCGGTCAGCGTGTGCGCCAGTTCGAGCAGCCAGTTGGCAGGGTATATCGCCGCGGCCAGGACAAGGGGCGCGATGGCGAAACTCACCAAGGGAATGGCAAAGGCATTGGCTGGCGGCGACGCAAGCGAGAAGCCCTGAAAAAGCGCCACCAAGGCAGGAATAGTCGCCAGCGTGATCGCCAGCTGCAACTTGACTGCCGCACGCCAGCCCCGCATCGGCACGGTTCTACCGCCCATCGTCAGCAAAATCGTCGCCACCGCGCCGAAAGAAAGCCAGAACCCCGCCGCCAGCGTAGCCCACGGATCGACAAGCAGCACGGCGAGCAAAGCCAGCATCAACACATTGCGCGCGCTCATCTCGCGCCGCGCCGCCATGGCCAACGCCGCCGCAGCCAGCATGACAAAGGCGCGCTGCACCGGAATGCCCAGCCCGGCCAGCAGCGCATAAACACCAGCCGCCGAAAGCCCGGCCAAAGCGCCCGCCAAGCGCGCCGGACAGCACAGTACGAGCCGCGGAACACGCCGCCACAACATCACGCACAAGCCGCCCACAGCCAGCGCCACCAGCGAAATGTGCAAGCCTGAAATCGCCACCAGATGTTGAACGCCGGTACGACGCAAAATCTCCCATTGCCCGGACGGAATCGCGCCTTGGTCGCCAACGGCCAGCGCCACCAGGATGCCGCGATACGGCGCATCCGGCAGCGCCGCCTCGAATTGCTGGCGGATGCGCGCCCGCAGCCGATGTACGCCATTCATGAAGCCGCCGCCGTCTGCCGCCAGCAACTCGCCGCTGCGGACATAGCCAGTGGCCCGCAGCCCTCGTTCCAGCAACCATGCTTCATAATCGAAACCGCCTGGAACCGCCGAGCCATGCGGCCGTTTCAGCCTCACCGTGAGCCGCCAGAGTTCCCCTGGCTGCAATGCGGGCACCGCCGCACGCGCCGCCTGAGTACCGCCCCAATGACCGCGATACCACGACAGCAATATCCGCCCCGGCGTCCCCGCCCGGTAATCATCTTGCGCATCCCCATTCGCATCGCAACAATCGCGGGCAGGTTCGGACTCAGGTTCAGACTCAGACTCGAACACGAAGCGCAGCCCATCACCGCTATCGTCGGGCAGCGATGCAATACGCCCGGTCAGTTGCACATCGCGCCCTTCGAGCGCCACATCGAGTGCATCGGACAAGCGCAGATCCGCCCGCCATGCCGCATAGGCATATCCCATCAATATGGCCGCCGCCAGCCCGAATACACAGACCGCAAAAGCGGCGCGCGCCGTCCGCCTGCGCCCGCGCATTTGCCCGCGCACTCGCCAGCAAAATACAAGCGCGCCAAACGCCATGGCCGCCACAACCCAGCCATGGCCCGCCCACGGCGGCAACGCCGCCGAGACCTGCAATAAACAAATGCCCGAGAAAATGCCCAGAACGTTTTTGAACATGACCAGCATAATGCCTCATGCATTGCATGCATGCAAGCTCATGTCATTAAACAGCGCGCGGGATCAGTTCTCCAGCATCTGCCATCGCCCAATGTGCTCGCCCTCCCCCGGCTCTACCTGCCCGCACAGCACGCGCGCGTGGCGACCTGCTTGCAAAAATACGGCGGCAAGCATCCGCATGCGCTGCCAGTGCAACGCCGCGTCACCCGTCCAGGGTTGGTAAAGCGCGCTCTCGATGCAGGGAAAGCTTTTCTGCAAGGGAATGGCGGCGAGAATGGGCTGGGTAGCGAGAAAGTCGAATGGAAATGGCGATTCGCGGGCAATGGCGACATCGACCACAACGCGGATGCCCGCGGCGCGCGCGCCCATGCGCGATCCCCACAACACCATGGTGGAACGATCTGCCTCACCGGCCAGACAGGCTGCCACGCCCGCTATGACCAGTTCAGTCATAGCGCCAGCGCGGCGCAGCGGTACGGAAGATTGTTGGCGCGCAAACGCAGAGAGCGTGGCGGTGTCGAAACATTGTTCCTTTATGTCGCCAATACGGAGAACACTCAATTTTTTCCTCCGGTTTCCTGGCAGCGTTCGACGATAAGGGTCGCGGTACTGCCGCCGAAGCCGACGAGATTGAAAAGCAGACGCCGCGGCTGGCCGTAGCGCGCCTGAGCGCAACGCATATCGAGCAGAGCGAGCAATATGCTCAGCTCCGCCGGGCCGCTCGCTCCCAGGGTATGGCCAAGACGGCGTTTGAAAGTAATCTCCGGCGGCCGCCGGGAGCCGAACAAAAGTTCGAGCGCGGCTTCTTCGGGTTCATCGGTGCTGAACATGCGGCTGCGATGGGGCTTGATAAGATCTATATCGCTGGCGCTCAGCCCAGCGTCATCAAGAGCGGCGGCGATATTGGAAGCAATGACCCGCCCATCTGGAGTCGGCGAAGTTACAGAGTAACCGTCAGTCCCCAGGCGGCAGGCGGCAATCCGCCATGTCGCGGCTTGCGCCGTGAGCCGCAGGCCGGCAACTGCTTCGCCAAGAATGAGGCCCTCGCTGCTTTCATCGCGCGCAAGGAGACCCAGGCTGGCAAAACCGGCGAGTGTCGTATCGCAGCCAAACTCGACGCCAAGCACCAGAGCCTCGTCGATTTCTCCATGGCCGATCAACAGCGCGGCGGCTTCAAGTGCGGCAAAGCCCGAAGTGCAGGAGGTGGAATACAAATACGGCTCGGTTTCAATGCTGAAGGCTGCGCAGACCTTATTGCGGAAGTCGGCAAGATCGTCGAAATCGACGGCGGGCGCGCCGCTTGCGCGGGTACGGGCTTCGGCGGCCCCGGTCGCCAGCGCGGAAGAACCCGCAAAAAGCGGCAGACCGGAAAACGGAGATGGCGGCAAACCGGAAGCGAGTTCCGCATTGATGAAATCGAGCGCGCGCAGAGTACGGGCTGTCCAGTCCGTTTCAGGCAGCGGCAGCGCAAACCAGGGGTAGCGGGCCTCGGGCAATTCACGCCAGGAAACGGTCTTTTTGTCCGCTAGAAACGCTTCGGCGGCGGCAGCCGCCGACAAGCCCAGGGCCGAGACGTGGCCGATGCGGTCGATATATACCGGGCGCAAGGCTTTCACGCCAGCATGCCCGTTTTGCCTTTCGCCCGCAGCCAGTCCGCAAGGCTGGCGACACTGGCGAAAGCGCGGCGGGTTTCCTTACTGTCCGTCAGGCGCACGCCGAATCGTTTTTGCAAGGCAACCGACAGTTGCAAGGCATCGAGTGAATCGAGCGAGAGCCTCGTTCCAGAGCCGAACAGAATTTCATCGTCGGCGATGGAAGCGGGATCACAATCTTTATCGCAGGTCTCTACGATCAAGGTTTTCAAGGCAGATTTCAGGTCAGTCATAGTCAATCGAATCGCTTTGCTCAAAGAATCGCTTTGCTCAAAAATTGGCGCACGGTCAGCAGCGCACCCTACGGCCCAGAAAAACAGCCGCGGCCAGCGCAAAAAAACCGAAGCATGCCAGCGCAGCCGCCGCGGGCAAGATATCGACGATACCGCCGTGGCGCAACATGACGTGATGGACGCCATCGAGCGCCCAATCCATCGGCGACAAGCGCGTCCAAGGCTGCATGGCCGCCGGCATGACGAATCTGGGCACCATAATGCCACCGATAGCGCCCATGATAATGTTGCCCGCGCCGCCAAGGATGCTGGCCTGTTCGCTGCTGCGAGCGAGGCTGGCGATAAAAAGCGCCCATCCAACCGCCGCCGCGCTGACGGCGATACTCAGCAGCCACAAAGCCGCGAGAGCCTGCGCGCCATCCGGCAAACTGAAAGCCTCGCCGCCGCACAAAGGCACGAGCCAGCGCCCGATAGCGATCATGATGACTGCCTGCGCCTGATTGAGCAGGACGAAAGGGACAAATTTACCCGCGAGCACGAGGCTGAACGAGACCTTCTGCGTGGCAAGCCTTTGCAGAGTGCCACGCTGGCGCTCGCCGACGAAAACCGCCGAAATAGGGATGACGACAAAAAACATAGAAAAAATCAGCCATGCCGGGACGCTTTGCTGCACCGAAGAAGGCGGCGCAAAAACTTCGCCATCGGCGCGGCCCACGGCTTCGGTATGAATTTCCGGCGGGCCGACTCGCTCAGTGACACGGCGCAGCTCCGGAATCATCAAATTTTGTCCCAGGCGTTCGAGCACATGTGCGAGCCACACCTTGATGACCGCCGCTTCGACCTGCTGGCGAAAACCTTCCCGCAGCGTGTTCGGAACAGCGGGATCGATCAAAAAACGCAAGGACGGCGTCCGGTTGCTGCCGATCTGGCTAGCGAAACCCCGAGGAATGATCAAAACAAAAGCCGCCTCGCCAGCTTCCACCCGGCGGCGGGCATCCGCTTCGCCGGGCGGGCGTTCGCGCTTTTCAAAAAAATCGGCTGCGCCCAATTGCTCATCGAGCGCCTGCGAAACAGGCGTCGAATCGAGATCGAGCACAGCGTAGCCAATAGCGGCAGGCTGTCGCGTGGAGAAAGGCTCCGCGAGCGCGAGCGACATAACCAGAATAAAGACCGCAGGCATAACAAAAAGCGCCGCAAGCCCATGGCGGTCGCGCACGAGCGCCAGCAATTCCTTTTTCCACAAAGCAACGAGGCGAACCGGCCCGCGGAACGGCGAAGAAGCCAAAAGAGAGGTATTTCCGGAAAGCAGATCGTTCTCCCTGTGCTCAGTCCCGCAGCGAATGATGGGTAAGTTGCATAAAGAACTGCTCCAGATTCGGCGCGCCGTATTCCGCGCGCTCCACAGCAAGGCCAGCGGCGGCGAGTTCGGCAAGCAAAGGCGCAAGCCCATCCGCGGGGAAGCGCGGAAAATCGACGGCATTATCCCTCACGCCCATATCCGGAAAGCGCGCCCGCCAATTCGCCACAAGCGCCTCCGGCAAAGGGCGGGCAAACCCCAGATTCAGCGTCGGCGCGCCGCCGCGCTTAAGCTCCTCAAGCGGCCCAGCCGCCAGAACCTTCCCATGGTCAATGATTGCCACGCCAGAACACACAGCCTCCACTTCCTCCATGTAATGAGAGGTATAAAGCACAGTACCGCCATCGGCTGCAAAGCGTTTGACCGCATCGAGCATAAAGCGGCGCGACTGCGGATCGACCCCGACTGTCGGCTCATCAAGCAGCAGCACCTCTGGCGCGCCGGTAAGGCCGATCGCCATATTCAAACGACGGCGCAGACCGCCGGAAAGCGAAGCGGCGCGCCGTCCGGCCACCGCTTCGAGACAAGCAAAAGCCATGGCCGCCGCACAACGATCCCGACGCTGGCGGCGCGAAAGCCCCTGCACCCCGGCGAAAAAATCGAGATTTTCGGCCACAGTCAGCATGGGATAAAAAGCATAGTCCTGGGGAACCGCCGCGATAGCAGTGGGCCGCGAAGCGCGCCACGCAGCCAAAGGCTCGCCATCAACAGCAACGCCGCCATCCTGGGGCGCGAGCAGCCCGGCCAACACCGAAATCAGCGTAGTCTTGCCTGCGCCATTGGGGCCGAGAAGACCATAAACAGAGCCGCGCCCGATATCGAACGAAATGCCATCGAGCGCCGGCTGCGGCGCGGCGCGATAGCGGTAATGTATGCGGTCGATTCGGATCATGACAACGGAGCAATAACAAAAAACGGCGGCAAAACGGCGGCAAAAAACGGCGCGAGCGCCGGGAGCGGAAAAGCTTACTTCACAGCCTTGCCCAAAGCAGTAAAAAACGCCTTTTCACGCGCGCCCTGCCCGCGCAGCAAGCCCGCGAGCAATTTAGTATCGAGCGGGTCGCGGTCGCGGATCATCCTTGCGGTAAGCAAAGCGAATTCGCGCCAGCCGTCGCCGATTTCGACCAGTTCCGCCCCCAGCTCAGCCAGGGCCGGACGGACTGCAAGAGGCGCGGCTTCTTCAAGAAAAGCAGCATACATAAAGCGAAAACCCGCGCCGCCCGTACCGATTTCTTCCTGCATCCGCACCACATGCCCAATGTAGCGCTTGCTTGCCTGCGGATCGGCATCGCCCGGCAAGCGTTCAAAAGCGCGCGCCAGCCGCTCCATGCCCCTGATCCCGATGATCGGCAGCGGCGTAAAAAGCATCATGCGCACAGTTTTCTTGATCGCGGCGGGAACCGCCCGCTGCCAATCCGGCTCGCGCGGCGGAGTGGCCGGGTAATAAATCAGCCCCTTGGGCGCAAGCGCGCCCTTGGCGAAACGCGCCTTCTCCAAATCGACGGGCGCACAACGCACAGGGTCTTCCAGCACGGGATCGGAGAGCAAATAGTCGCCGTTTTTTCCATCGCGCCCATAAGCGAGCAGATTGTGGGCATTGAAATGAAAACGGAAATCCGGCGGCATGAAAGGAAGCCAGAATACCGAGACTTGCAGCCCCGCCAGATAACCGGCATCAAGCAATTCATTCAGCCGCGCCACGCCGTCGCCAGACCGGCGGAATCTCTCAGTACGCATAGAAAAACGCAAAGGCTTCTGCAAACCGCGAATAATCGCGCCGGGCGGCATCCGATAAGACACCAA